>CALJIU010000347.1 GCA_937974055.1 uncultured Neomegalonema sp.
CTCGCAGTTCTTGTCGCTACAACTCAAGGCGCGCGAAGCGGGCATTCCAACCCCGGTCTACGGGTTGCAGGAAGTCCACCACAAGGGCTGAAGACCCGCCCTTCCCCTCCCCTCGCGCGCGGGGGGAGGCTGTGAAAACGCAGATCGCAAGGCATCTGCACCGCATTGACCTCGCATCACCCGACCCTGTAGGGCGTTCGTTGTACATTCGTTAGCGCCGAGGTTCCCATGCCCATCCAACCCAACCTGACGACCCCCGATGACGATCCCCGCCTCTGGCTGGAGGAAATCGAGGGCGAGCGCGCGGTCGCGTGGGTGGACGAGCAAAGCGCAAAGACCATCGCCGCCTTTTCCGGCCCCGGTTTCGAGCGGGACCGCGCCGCCCTCCTCGCCATCATGGACAGCCCCGACAAGCTGCCCTATCCCTCGCGCCGGGCGGGCCATCTCTACAATTTCTGGATCGACGCGACCCAGCCGAAAGGGCTGTGGCGGCGCACGACGCTCGACAGCTTTCGCTCCGGCGACACGACATGGGAAACCGTTCTCGACCTCGACGCGCTGGCCGCCGAAGAGGGCGAAGACTGGATCTGGGCCGGTCCCGCCACCCTGCCCGGCACCCATGATCGTGCGTTGATCGCCCTGTCACGCGGGGGCGGCGATGCCACCGTGATCCGCGAATTCGACATGGAAACGCGCGCCTTCCTCCCCGACGGCTTCACCATCCCCGAAGCCAAGACCCACGCGCAATGGTACGACCGCGATACCATCATCGTCTGTTCTGCGCTGGGCGAGGGCATGGCGACCACCGCCGGTTATGCCCGCACCGTCCGCGTCTGGCGGCGCGGCACCGATTTTGCCGATGCCCCGGTCATGTACGAGGTGCCCGAAGATCACCTCGCCGCCGGGGTCGAAATCATCATCGAAGCCTCGCCCCCCATCGTCATCTACGAAGACGTCATCGGCTTCTATGACGGCGACGACTATCCCGGCACCATAGACGGCCCCGGCGAACGCCTCGATCTGCCGACCGACGCGGGCAAGCGCATGACCGCCACCGCCCTCGCCGTCAAACCCCGCACCCCATGGACCACCGGCGGCACCACCCACCCCGCCGATGCCGTTCTCCTCATCGACCGCGACCGCTTCCTTGCCAGAGAACGCGATTTTCAAACCGTCTTCACCCCCGGCGAGCGCCTGTCCATCTCGCATTTCTTCTGGCTCAAGGACGACGCGCTGATGGTCTGCGCGCTCGACGACATGCGCCCCGTTCACACCATCTGGCGACGTCAGGCCGATGGCTGGACACCCGAAGAAATCACCGGCCTGCCCGATATCGGCACCGCCCATGTCTGGCCGATGGATGGTGTGCGCGGCGAGTCCGACGGCACCTTCATGGCCAATATCGACGATCCGCTCACCCCGGCCAGCCTCCTGCAACTCGACCTGAAATCGCCCCCTACCCTACTGCGCCAAGCACCGGCGCATTTCGATGCATCCGGCTTGATCGTCACCCGCCACGAGGCCACCAGCACCGATGGTGCGCAGATCCCCTACGTGCAGGTCGGCCCTGCGCAGACCGACGGCAACGCCCCCGTCCATCTCGAAGGCTATGGCGGGTTCGGCGTCTCGCTACTGCCCCATTACGGCGCGGGCATCGGCAAGACGTGGCTGGAGCGCGGCGGCGTCTCGGTCACCGCCAATATTCGCGGCGGCGGCGAGTTCGGCACCGCATGGCACGAGGCCGGACGCCTCGCCGGAAAACGCCTGTCCCATGACGATTTCGCCGCCGTCGCCGATGATCTGGTCAAGCGCGGCGTGACCGTGCCGGGCCGCATCGCGGCGGAGGGCGGCTCGAATGGCGGCCACCTCATCGCCAACATGCTGACCCGCTACCCCGACCGCTTCGGCGCGCTGTTCTGCACGATCCCCCTGATCGATATGCGCCGCTATACCAAGCTGTTGGCCGGGGCGAGTTGGATGGCCGAATACGGCGATCCCGACAAGGCGGAGGACTGGGCCTACCTGTCGGAAATGTCGGCCTACCACACCGCAAGACCCGACGCCGCCTACCCACCCATCCTCATCGCCACCGCGCGAAAGGATGACCGCGTCCATCCCGGTCATGCCCGCAAGATGACCGCGAAACTTCAGGAAATGGGCCATGAAGCATGGCTCTACGAACCCCCCGCCGGGGGCCACGGCTACGGCAAGGACAATGCCGAACGCGCCACCTTCACCGCGCTGGGCTATGCCTTCCTGCGCGAGAAGATCGGCTGGACCGGCGATCTGTAGCGCAATACCGGTCTTGCCCCTTCTCCCTTTGCGGAAAGGGGCCATGGCCTCCACATTTTGCCCCCACGCGCTTGCTCTGCCTTATTAAGAACAATAACAGAACAAATGTCAAGCACCCTGCGCTTCACTTACGGCGCAATCGTCACGTCGAAAGTCAAGCTGCCGGCCGATCCGGGCGGAAAACTGCCCGGACAGTCCCATTCCAGTGGACCAGCATAATTCGCGGTAACGGTCGCTGGCGTCACCAGTGAACAGGTCACATTCCCCACCGTCGTCATCCCCGGTGCCGCCGTCAGCACGGTATAGGCCGGGGTTGCGTCGAAGACCTTCACATCGGTCGCGGCGGCGGTGCCGGGATTGGTCAGGATCAGGCGATACCGCAGCAAATCGCCGATTTTCCCCATATTCGACACGCTTTCGGGCGTGCTCTGCGTGACATTCGTGACCAGTTTGCGCAGCACGACATCCCCGCCCCCTTCGCCGCTCGTCCCGATGCTATCATCATTGCGCAACAATCCCGAAAGCGCGGTGTTCTGATACTGGGTCAGCGCCTCGATCCCGTAGGTGAAGGTCGATCCAGCACCGGCCCCGGCACTGGCCTGAGTGCGGGCAATCAAGCAGACAGTTTCACCTGCCACAACCGCCCGCGCGCCACTCAGGGCATAATCGGGCGTATCATCACAGCCCACATCCTCGAACAATGTGGTGGTGAACGCCCCGACAGGGTTCGCCACCTCGTCCCGCAGCGAAAACGTCACCGACCCGGCGGTGGTCGACACATAACGGTGTGGCAAGTCCAATACCTGCCCTGCCACGACATTGCCGCTCTGGTTCTGGGTCAGGATCGGCTCGGCGATCAGCCCCATATCCAGCGCCGTATACTCGGTCGCGGTGGATGGACGAAAGACAAAGGTGCCATCCGTCGATGTGGGATTCACCAATCCGGGCAGACCTATCGTCGTCTCGGAAATCGTCCGATATCCAGGATCGGCTGTCACCGTCAGGGTCAGGTCTTCGGGCGGCCCATCGGGCAGCACGGCGCTCCAGCTTCCATCCGAATTGACGATGGCGGTCGATAGCAGCGTCCCCCCCGCCGTCTCGATCCTGATGGTGCCAAACCCGCCCCGCTGCTCGGTCCCGTCGATCGAGGCGTTATGGGCGGTGCCACCCCCAAGGCCATTATCCGTGAACAACACGCCCTCCAAACGGGCAAGGATCGCCGCATCGGCGATATCATCCTCGGTCAAGACCCCGTTATCCGGTTCGGAATCCGGGTCCGCATAGGATTGCTCCGTTACTTCGGCCCGGTTGATATACCCGCCCCCCGGCAAGACCTTCGCAACGATATCGAGGCTCGCCGACGCATTCACCGCCACATCCGCAATCGACCACAGCCCCGTCGCCGGATCGTACGATCCGCCGTCATGCGACAGATACGCATATCCGGGGGGCAAGCTGTCCAGCACCGAGATCGATGCCGTATTATGCGGCCCCGCATTGGTGGCGGTCAGCGTGAAGACCACCGTTTCAGGCGACGAAGGCTCCGGCCCCGCAACGCTTTTGGTCAAGGACACATCAGCCGTCCGCACCCGCGCGCTCGCCACCGGTGATGTCACGGCAAAGGCCAGGCCATCCGCCCGCGCGGTGAAGCGGTTGGAATAGACATTATTCGCATCATTCCCCGTCGCCACCATTCGCATATTGACCACCCGCGACGGCTGACCCTTTACGAAAGCCGGGCTTGTGATCCGAACAGCGGTCACATCCGCTTCGACTGCGGGGCAAGCACCGCCCGAAAAGGCCGCACACCAGACGGTCGCCCCGCCGGGCTGGTTGGACGCATGGATAGGATCGGAATTAATCAGTGCCGGATTACGGCGCGTAAACTCGAACGTCTCGCCATTCGATCCGGTGATCGATTTGAACGTGGCTGAACCATCGAAATCGGTCGGCGGCGTCTGGGTGACGTTTTCATTCGGCAAAATATCGATCAGCACCACACCGGCAAAATCCGAGGTTCCGGTATTTGCATAGACCAGATCAAACCCGAATTCCTCGTTCGGCCTCGTCAGTACGGGATTGGCGCTCTTGAAGACCGAGAAACCAGCCGGGTTGACCACCAGTAGCGCGTAAGCATCCGTCCGCTGCGCCTCGCTCGAAGCATCCCCCGGCGATGCGATCACGGCCACGTTCTGCGGCTCGGATTGATCCGGTGTCGTAGGCTTGACCAACACGTCATAGGTGATCTCCGGCAGCGGTTGGTTCACCACCGAGGTCGGAAACTCCCAGATCAGGCTCGTCGTCCCATCAGGGTTATCGATGGTGAAGGATGGCGGCGGCGATGCCGAATTCAGCGTGTATTGATAGACGGCGGGCAGCGTATCCGTCAGCACGACATCCGCCGTAACCGGGGGCGATGCCGTGGGGGTCGTGATCGACGGCACCAGCTTAAAGGACACCGGATCGCCCGCAAGGACGTCGGTCTTACCAGATGGCACCGTATCCTTGCTCACCCGAACCAGCGCCTCGGTTACGGTGACCCGGTCGCCATACCGCCCTATGGCGGTATTCAGATCGTATTGCGACAACAGCCACGCACCGCTATTGAAGCTCGAACTCCGAAAAGAACCATAGGCCGGCAGGATCGTCCCAACGGCGTTGGGCAGCGTCTCGAAGCGTGTGATGAGGCTGACGATCACCTGCGTGCTGTTCCCTCCCGGCGGGGCGATGTAATCGGTCTTGGCCCGTACTTTGGTAATTGCACCGGGGCCACCCGGAATCGACGTGATATCCGAATACCAAACCGGCGAATCGGCATCGTCACAGGTGGCGGTCGTCCCGAAGGTGCCGGTTCCATATTCGATGGTGAAATCCGGCTGCACCCCATCGAACGTGCCGGAAGTATGGATCTTCGCCGCCTGCCCGCCCGCGATTTCAAAGATGCGCTGTTTGGTATTGTCGAAGCTGGTGCAGAAAACGAAATCATTATATCGCGACTTCGTCACCCAAGCCCGATTGTACTGATAGTGCCGGGTGGCAAACACCGTTCCGGGCAGCACTTGCGCATCCCCCGAGAGTCGGCTGGTCTGGCCGGGCAATCGGTCGAAACTGTCATGGTCGATATGGTTGTAAAACGACCGCGCGCCATTACCGTCACGGGCGACAAAAGTCCGCCGGTTATTATCGAGATCAGGATCGACATTGGGTGCATTACTGATGCTCAGGGCCGTGAAATTCTCATAGACATTGTCGATCGACAACTGCCCGCCCGCATCGGTGATGTCCTGCGTCGGGATCCAAACAATCAGGTTCGCGGAGACGAGATAGGCTTTATCGGCGGGCAAAGAGCGCCCGTTCTGCCCCTCTGACGGTGCGTGCCGCGCGCTTAGATCGGCCCCGCTAATCGTCACCGTTGTCGTCCCACCGGGGGCAGGCGTGGTGCAGGTAATCGTGCCAGAATCCCACACACTCCGCTCCGCCGGTCCCGCCGCCGTGCCACTGCCCGGCCCACCATCCGCCGCGTTCGTATAGCCATAGGGCAATTGCCATACGCGATAGGAATTGTAGGTCCGGTTCGGAACGCAGGCGCTCGCCAATGCCCCGCTCCACCCCTGATACAGCCGGGCATTGGGCGAGATATTGCTCAGGTTATCGGTGAAGGAGATATCGCTGGTCACCAGCTCATTCCCCTTTGCCTCGTTATCCGCGATTACGAGAATCGGAAACGTATAGACGATCCCAGACTCGCCATTCGGCCCATCGCGCTGCCCGATAAGGCGCGTCTGCGCATCTTTCACAAGATCAAGGCGCGGGGCGGCGGAGACGGTCGAGGTACTGCCAGGAAAAACCTCAAGCGCCGTCTGGTCGCTCTCGATACTCGCGGTCAGCATAGAAACGGTCGTATTGTTCGCGCGGTCCGGCTCGACCGTCGCGGGCATCGAGTAGAGCACCTGCGACCCTTGCCCAATATCGCCGACATTACAGATCACCGCATATCCAGTCGTCGAATCGCCCGTGATGCTCGATATCGGCGAGACACCGCTGGTCCGGCAAAAGGGCGGCAGAGTCATACGCAAACCCGCCGCAACGCTAACGCGCAGAACGATATTCGTGGCATCATCGTTCTGCACCGCAATCTCGAAGCGGTAGCTAATCACATCGTTCGTGCGAATGATGGTGTTCGTAGCCGAACTGTCATTACCCGGCGCATCGTTCCCATCAAAAGGTCCGATGCCCGTAAGCTGCGAAAAGCTGACCGATACGGTCGGGGCCGCATGAACGGCGATGCTAACGAATTGAAAGAACGCAATGATCAAAATGACAGCCGAATTGCGCAGCATACGGACAACCTTTTCGGGATCAATAATCACATAGTATGGATCTATGCCGAAGAGGTTTAATGATGGATGAATCGGGTAGTGTCTCTGTTTGAAAGCTACGCTTCATTTTGCGTCACCCCGCGACTTATCGCGGGGTCCATTTCTCCATCATTTACAGCACTTTGAGCTGATAAATGGATTCCGC
>CALJIU010000348.1 GCA_937974055.1 uncultured Neomegalonema sp.
GATGGCCCGTGCCGCCGATGGACGCCCCGTTCGCGCCTGTTTGATCGGGGCGGGGAAATTCGGGTCGATGTTCTTGAGCCAAGTGCCGACCACGCCGGGGCTGGAGGTGGCGGTGATTGCCGATTTGCGGCCCGATGGGGCACGCAATGCCTGTCGCGTGGTTGGGTGGAGCGAGGAGCGGATTGCCGCCACCGCCTTTACCGATGATGCGAGGGCAGCCATTGCGCGGGACGATGTGGATGTGGTGATCGAGGCGACGGGGCATCCGGCGGCGGGGATCGTCCATGCGTTGGCGGCGATCGAGGCGGGCAAGCATATCGTCATGGTGAATGTCGAGGCGGATGCGCTGGCCGGGCCGCTGCTGGCCGAACGGGCGCGTGGGGCGGGGGTTGCCTATAGCCTCGCCTATGGCGACCAGCCCGCGTTGATTGCCGAGATGGTGGATTGGGCGCGCTGCTGCGGGTTTGCGGTGACGGCGGCGGGGAAGGGGACGAAGTATATGCCCGCCTACCACGCCTCGACGCCCGATACCGTTTGGGACCATTACGGCCTGACGGCGGAGGAGGCGCGGGCGGCGGGGATGAACCCGAAGATGTTCAACAGCTTTCTCGACGGCACGAAATCGGCGTTGGAAATGGCGGCGGTCGCCAATGCCTGCGATCTGGCGGTGCCGGAGGCGGGGCTGGGCTTTCCACCCTGCGGGATGGATGATCTGGCGCATGTGCTGCGCCCGCGCGATGAGGGTGGTGTGCTGGACGGGGCGGGGATGGTGGAAGTCGTGTCCTCGATGGAGCGGGACGGGCGCGCGGTGGCGCGTGATCTGCGTTGGGGCGTCTATGTCGTGATCGAAGCGCCGACCGATTACGCCGCCGCCTGCTTTCGCCAATATGGCATGAATACGGATGCGACCGGGCGGTATTCGGCGATGTATAAGCCGTTTCACCTGATCGGGCTGGAACTCGGTATCTCGGTCCTTTCCGCCGGATTGACGGGGCAGCCGACCGGCGCGACCCGCGCATTCGCGGGGGATGTGGTGGCGGTGGCCAAGCGTGACTTGCGGGCCGGAGAGGTGCTGGACGGGGAGGGCGGCGGATGCGTTTGGGGCAAGCTGATGCCCGCCGCCGCATCCCTGAGCGCGGGCGCGCTGCCCATCGGGTTGGCGCAGGATGTGGTGCTGACGGGGGATGTGATGGCGGGCGCGGTGGTGCGCTGGTCGGATGTGACAGTTGACGACACCACCGGCGCGGCGCAGGTACGTCGGGAGATGGAAGCACGTTTTGCCGCCGCTTGATACGCTGCTTCCCTCGCTTTCAGGGATATTCTTCGCTATATACTAGATATGAGCGCGCAAGAAAAAGTCATATCTGGGTTTACCCCTGAACAGGCATCCCGTTTGACCGGTGTCAGCGTAAATCAATTGCGTGCTTGGGATCGTAGCGGTTTTTTCGAACCTAGCCTTGCGCGGGAGGATCGGAGTCTGCCTTTTGCCCGGATGTATTCTTTCCGAGACCTTCTCAGCCTTCAGATTCTGAATACGTTGCGCAATGAATCGAAGGTCCCCTTGCCTCACTTGAGAGAGGTGCGAGGGGAGTTGATGGCTATCGGTGATGATACTTGGGCCGATACGATATTGTATGTGCTGAAAAAGAAAGTCGTTTTCGATCATCCCCACACTGGTGCCCGCGAGGAAGTGGTTGGTGGGCAGCGTGTTCTGGGAATTCCGCTTGAGGTGGTGCGTGCAAATATGCGTCGTAAGATCGACGATGACTTGTCGCGTGATGCTGATGATTTTGGCCAGATCGAGAAAAAGCGGCGGATATTGCACAATCGCCCTGTTTTTTCAGGTACACGCATCCCTGTGGATGCGGTGCGAGCTTATATCGATCACGGTGCCAGCAACGAAGAGATCATCCGCGAGTATCCTCGCCTGACCGACCAAGACATCGACGCTGTGCGGAAGGGTAGCGTCGAAGTCGCATGAATGACGATGCTGAGGTCGCTTTCTTTCTCGACGAGGGTGTTCCCCGCAGCGTCGGAAGGCTGCTGGATGAAGAAGGGTTTCGGGTCATCTTTTTTGATCAGGCCGCCGCGAAAGGCACTCCCGATCCTGTAGTCTGCGATATTGCGATGATGAACGATGCTGTGCTCGTGGCTCTTGATGGAGATATGAGGCAGATTGCGCGTGGAGCTGGCGTGTCGAAGACGCGGTTCAAGAAACTCAGCCTCCTCAAGCTTTCCTGTTTAGAACCCAAAGCCGTCCAACGGGTGAAGGACAACTTGCCCTTTCTGCGATTGCAACTTTCACTTGGCAGACAACGCGGCGATGTTCGACGTCTCTTTGTTGAGATTGGGGATAGTTGGATCAGGATCAATCAATCCAGTCACTGATATATGTGCTGATGGAGGCAAGATGACCCGCGCAACGAATGCCCTGATGGGGGCTTATAGTGCTGATGCTGCCACGTTGGGGGTGCATTGGCTTTACGATCCTGAGCGTATCGCGAGCTTGGGTGATGCGCTTTGGCGGGTGCCGGATGCGGGGGATTTCGAGGGGGCGAAGGGGGTGTTCGTCCATCATGGCAAGCGTCGGGGTGATATCTCGCAATATGGCGCGCAGATGCGGGTGATGGTGCGGGCGCTGGCGCGGGGGGCTTTTGAGGCGGGCGTGTATCGCGAGGAATTTGCCGCCGCCTTTGGGCCGGGTGGCTGGTGGCAGGGGTATATCGACAAGGCGACGAAGGGGACGCTGGCGAATATCACTGCCGAGAAGACGCCGACCGGGGCGCATGATGATCAGATTCCGGCGTTGTCGGCCCTGCCCGCGCTGCTGGTGACGGGGGCCGCGCCCGACATCTGCGCCGATGCCGTGGCGCAGGTCAGCAATCACGAGACGACCGCTGCCTATGCCCCCGCCGCCGCCGAAGCCCTGCGGGCCGTGCTGGCGGGGCAGAGTATTGCCGATGCCCTTGCCGCCGGTGTGGATGCCGCCGGGGCCGCCGCGCGGGATCCGTTGGCTGCGGCGCTGGCCAGTGATGCCGAGCCGGTGGCCTATGGCGGCGAGGTGGGGCGGGCCTGTCCGTTGCCGCAGACCTTGCCGGTTGCCTTTCGCATCGCCGCCGCCGCGACCGGCTATGCCGATGCCGTCGATATCAATGCGCGGGTCGGGGGTGATAATTGCGGGCGGGCGATCTTTCTTGGGGCGCTGTTCGGGGCGGGTGATCCGCCGCCTGCGCTGTGGGCCGCACGGCTGCGCGATGGCCCTGCGTTGGCCGCCGAGATAGACGCGCTGGTGAATGCGCGGTTAGGGTAGGGAAAATGACAGGAATCTGGCCGTGACCCCATCCCTTACCATCGCCATCGACGGCCCCGCCGCCTCCGGCAAAGGCACCATCGCGCGGCAGGTTGCCCTGCGCTATGGGCTGCGTCACCTTGATACGGGCCTGCTGTACCGTGCGGTTGCCTCGCTCTGTGCGGAGGAGGGGATCGCGCTGGAGGATGCGGTTGCCGCCGGGGAGCGGGCCACCCGCCTCGTGCCAAGCGATCTGGAGCGGGAGGGGCTGCGCAGTGCCGCCGCCGGTCGCGGGGCATCGGTCGTGGCGGCGCATCCGTCGGTGCGGGCCGCGTTGCTGCGTTGGCAGCGCGACTTTGCCGAAAAAGCTCCCGGTGCGGTGCTGGATGGGCGCGATATCGGGACGGTCGTTCTGCCCGATGCCCGTGCCAAGCTGTTCATCACCGCTGATCCAGATGTGCGGGCGGCCCGGCGCTGGCGCGAATTGTCAGAGACGCGCAACATCGCCTACCGCGATGTGCTGCGCGATATCGAGGAACGCGATGCACGCGATGCGGCGCGCAGCAATGCGCCGATGCGGCAGGCCGATGATGCCGATCTGCTGGATACGACGGATATGACGATCACGGATGCGGTGGCCGAGGCCGCGCGATTGATCGATGGACGATTGAATCGGTGATCCTTCGCACCTGCAAAAAAAACGTGACGGAAATACTTTCGGTCTGCGTGATAGGGGCATCGGACGGATAAGGGCGCTCAAGACCCAATTCGTTGATCTGATGACATGAATCCTATCGAGCAGTCAGGAAATACCATGAACACCAAGTTGAAACTCGCCCTTGCCGCCATCGCCTGTGCGGGCGTCACCACCGCCGCCATCGCCCATAAGGGCCACGGTCCCCGCGCCGAGCGGATGATCGAGCGGATGGATACCGACAACGATGGTCGCGTGACCGTCGAGGATGCCAAAGCC
>CALJIU010000349.1 GCA_937974055.1 uncultured Neomegalonema sp.
TCCGGCCACTCGGCCTGTGGCATGTCGTTGGTCCAGTATTGATACTTGATACGATCCGGGTCCGGCGGGTTGATGACCCCGGCAATATGGCCCGACCCGCCGACGACCAGATGGACCGGCCCACCGAACAGCTTGACGCTGCGGAAAACGCTTTCAGCGGGGGCGATATGGTCCTCGCGGGCGCAGATCGAGTAGATCGGCGTCTTGACCTTACCTAAATCCAGCGTCTTGCCGTCCAACGTCATCTTGCCCTCGGCCAGAGCATTGTCGCGGTAATAATCGCGCAGATAGGCGAGATGACATTTGGCGGGCATATGGGTCGCGTCGGCATTCCAGTACAGCAGGTCGAAAGCGCTCGGCTCCTTACCCAGATAGTAGTTATTGACGACGTAGTTCCAGATCAGCTCGTTCCCGCGCAGCATGTTGAACGCCGTCGCCATGTGCCGGGCGTCGATCACACCGCCATCCTTTTTCGACTTTTTCTCCAGATCGTCGAGCACCTTGTCGTCGATCAGGATGCGCAATTCGCCGCCCTTCACAAAATCGGCCTGCGCGGTGAAGAAGGTCGCGGCCTTCACGCGCTTATCGCCGGTCTGTGCCATATGCGCGAGCGCCGTGGCGAGCATGGTGCCGCCGATGCAATATCCGCCGACATTGACCGATTTTGCCCCCGTCTCCTCCATCACCGCATCGATGGCAGGGTACAGCCCTTCGGTCACATAATCGGAGAAACCACGTTCGATCTTCTTGCCCGCGCCCTTCGCCGGTTCGGGGTTGCGCCAGGAGATCATAAAGACGGTGTAGCCCTGCGCAACCAGCCAGCGAACGAGCGATTTCTTCTCGTTCAAGTCCATGATGTAGAATTTATTGATCCATGGCGGGGCGATCAGAAGCGGGGTTTCGTGAACCTTTTCGGTGGTCGGCGCGTATTGGATCAATTCGATCAGATCATTGCGGAAGACCACTTCGCCGGGGGTGACGGCGATGTTGCGGCCAACCTCGAACGCCTTCATGTCGGTTTGACTGATGAGCAAATCGCCCTTGCCGCGCTTCATATCCTTGAGCATCTGGCGCATCCCGCGCACGATATTCGCCCCGCCCTCATCGGCGGTGGCCTTGAGAACCTGCGGGTTCATGGCGAAGGCGTTCGACGGCGACATCGCCTCGGCAAAACGCTCGGTGAAGAATTCGAGCTTTTGCTGTTCTTCCGGGGGCAGCGATTTATCGGCGGCGGTGATCGTTTCGCGCATCCAGCCGGATGACAGTAGGTAGGATTGCTTGAGATAGCTGAAGACGATGTTGTTGTCCCATTCATCGTCTTGGAACCGCTTGTCACGCGACGTATCGGGGACGCCGGGGATCGGGCGCTGTTCGGCCCCGGCCATCTGGGCGAGGGCATTGGTCCACAGCGTAGCCTGCTTGTGCCACAGGTCGATGCCCGCCTTCATCATCTCATCAGGATTGGCGATCATCGCTTTTTGCAAGTCGGCGATGGCGGGGGCCAAGTTGTAGGGATCGGGATTGGACGGGTCACCATCGGTATGGGTTTGCAGGTAATAGGCCCATGCCTCCTGCGCCAGCGCGTAAGCCTGCGCCATATTCTCGGCGGCGGCAGTGGTTGCCGCAACTGGATCGGCGGTCTTGTCCTGTTCATCCGCACTCATACCTGTCCCCCTTAAAGTCTATACTCAGACACTTGACGAATATACGCTTGCCACTGTGCGGCCAACGACGCCACTAGGATATATGGGTCGACCGATAATCAAATACAGGGACCGATGATGCAACGCCCCCGCTTTTTAACCCTTTCGTGTCTGACCGCCCCCATGATGTTGGCCGTCCTCGTGCTTGGAGGCTGCGGAAATCAGATCACGCAGATCGAGGGCTTGCCCCAGACCCGCGATGTCGCCGATACGCCGTGGCCAATGCTGGTGGATACGCCCGCCCCGCCGACGAACGCGCTATTGCCGGAAACCGGGGCGCGCACGTTGATGACGCTGGAAAACGCTCAGGGCAATGCTCTGTCACGGCAAGCACAGCCGGGGCCAGCGCCGGTCGAAAGGGCGTCGCTTCAGGGGCGTGTTGAACGGATCAGACAACAGACGAGCACGGCAAGAGCAAGCGTCGATAGCGCCGATTTGTCCAACCGTGCAGCTCGCCTGACCGCGATGCGCGAGCAACCATCGACCGGCGTACCTGTCGAGGAATTGCGCGCCCGTGGCGAACGGCTGGCGGCAACGCGCGCGGCGACCCCGTACTATGTCGATGCGGCGGCGCTACAAGCGCGGGGGCAGCGTGTGACTGCTATGGGGGGACAGCGGTATGGGTCGGTAGATAGCGTGGACCTTCAGGCCCGTGCGGCACGCCTGAGGCAGCAAACGCAAAATGTCGTTGCCCCCCAAAGCCAGACCAGCCCCTTCGATGTGGTCCAGATCACTGAACAAGGAACAATCGTCGAAGCGGTGACCGAGCCGACACCAAAACCGGCAGTACCGCGCAAACCACGCTCTGCGCCCGTCGTGTCGACCGATTTCCGCAAACGCGCGCAGGAAGCGGTCGCGCGGGCGCGCAAAAGGGCAACGGCCCCACCACCGGAGTAGCAGGGCCGCCTAAGCTTGTTCATCAGGGCGAGATCGTCACTTGGAAGTTAAGTGAACCGGTCTCACCCGATGGGAACGACCCCGGACAGAACCATTCCAACGGTCCGGTATATCCCGCCATATTGCTCGAAGCGGGCGGGGTCACCAATGTACAGGTCACACCGTTCGCCACGGTCACGGCGGTATCAGCCGCCGTATTCAGTGACGTATAGGCGGGTGTCATGTCGGACACCGTGACATCCTCGACATTGCCCGGACCCGGATTGGATATTTCAAGCCGATATCGCAAAACGTCGCCGATATTGCCGGTATTCGACGTGGTTTCCACCTGCGGCGTAACGCTCAGGTTCGTCACCAACTTCCGCAGCACGAGGTTCCCGTTACCGTCCCCGCTACCGATGGTGTCGTCGTTGCGCAGGGTATCCATGACGGTCGTACCGCTATAGCTCGTCACCGCCTCGATGCCATAGGTGTGGCTGGCAGACGGGCTGAGGCCGCCGGAGAGCTGCGTGCGGGCAATCAGGCAGATCGACTGCCCCGCAATCACGGCTCTCGCGCCGGAAATCGCCGTGTCAGGATTTCCATCGCAATTCGTATCCTCGAACAACGTGGTCGAGAAACCGCCCGCCGGGGTGGAAACGAGATCGGTGACGGTGAATGTCACCGACGCATCGGTCGTGGCGACGTAGAGGTGTTCGAGAGTGACCACCTGCCCCGGATTGATCGATGCCTGGCGGTCTTGGGTCAATACCGGCTCGGCGATCATGCCGATATCCAACGCCGGATACGATGTGCCGCTCGATGGTGTGAAGGTATAGGAACCGTCATGCCCATCGACATTGGCTAGACCGGGCAGACCCGTCGTCAGCTCCGAGATCGTCCGATAGCCCGATGTTGGCGTCGCCGTGACCGTCACGGGTCCGGTGAAGGTCGATGGCAGGGCGTAGGACCACGTACCATCCCCATTCAGCATGGGCATCGCGATCACATTGCCACCGCTATCCATCAGCATGACCGTTGCAGCCGGACTTGGTGCCTCAGTCCCCGATTGAACGGCATCATGCGCCGTAGCACCACCGATACCGTTATCGACGAACACTTTGCCCGACAGCACGGTCCCCGTTGCCCCGATGGTCAGGGCATAATCCTCGACCTCGCCGTCGGGCGCGAAATCATCGACCCCGATGGAGAAATCGCTGGACCAGCGGAAGCGGGCGAAGGTCTGGCCTGTCATGGCATCGGTCGGGGGCATCACATCGAATGTGATCGTCCCGGAGGCGGGGTCGGTATCCAACGCACCGCCATCCACGAGATCGGTGGCAATTTGCTCGATGGAATCGAAGATGCCATTGCCGTTCCAATCGATCCAGGCTTGCAAATGACCAAGTCCGCTGACGCTTACGCTAACGGTGCTCGCAACGCCCACCTCAAAGGATGCCGGTAACGCGACGCCATCGTCCTCCGCACCATCGCCAGACGCATTGGCCGAGGCGATGCTCACGGGGTCGATGTCGTTAGTCGCGCCAAGTCTTAGAACCGGATCATAACTATGCTCGGCCTCACCGAACGAGGTGTCCGCATCGGAGCGATCCACGGGGATACAAACTTCGGTTCCGAGATAGAGTCCTTCGCCTTCCAAATCCCGAATGGGATCACTCTCCATTTTCCAGATGAGTTGGGTTATCGGATTGCCGTCGGTGGAATAGAACCGCACAGAACCGTCAGCCGATTTACCGGCATCGCCCTGAAGGATTTCGTCAGCTCCGTTCGTGTCTTTGTCCGTGTCTATCACGTCTGCAAACACGAAGCCGCTGCCACCCGCCAAGTTTCCGGTGTCGTCGCTTTTGGACAAAAGTTCCCAACCGACATTCGGATTTAAGGCCGGATCAAAGCCAAAAGTCACGTGGTCGAAGCTCGCAAAATGCATACGAACCTCATAGACGTTCGCGCCCTCGAAAGTTTGGGTCATCGTCTGGTCGAGCGTGTGAATACCCGCATCGTAGAAAATTGCCCCGGCTTCCATGCCTGTGTTTTGAATCGTGAACTCTGAGCCGAGGAACACGTTGACCCGGTTCGAGCCAGCCCAACTGTAACTTCCGATATTGACGGAACTCGTTCCGCTGGTGGTTACGTTTGCCGTCAGCGGTCCGACACCGCCTAGGCCGTTTTCGCCGCTTGCGGTCGAGTATCGAACATTCGCCCAATTCGCCGGAGCGGCACAATGCGCAATGACCGTCGGATTGGGTGACGGCTGCGAAGGCCGCGATAGAATCGTGATAACATAGTCTTCGACCTCCCCATCGGTCGCAGGATCGTCGTGATTGATCCCTGCATCAGTCGACCAGCGGAAGCGGGCGAAGGTTTGCCCGACAAACGCAGTTTCCGGTGCCGTTACACCGACCGAAACCTTGCCTGCACTCGTGTCGTTATCCTTTGTAGGGCGTGGGTTCGTGAACCCGCCGGAGTCATCTTGCAAATCGATAACGATCTGTTCGCCTACATCAGTGAACGATCCGTTTCCGTTCCAGTCGATCCACGCATTCAGATACCCACCAGCACCGGTGACATCCGCCTCGATTTGCACGGTTTGGCCTTGGGTGATGGACGGGATGGTGACGCCATCATCCTCCGCGCCGTCGCCATCAGCGTTAGGCGAAGCGATGGACCCGGATTCAGTATCATTGGTTGCGCCCAACAGAATAGCCGGGTCAACCACATGGGTTGCCTCGCCATAGGTCACCGCGCTGACACCATCTGGTGCCGCGCCACTGGTCGGTGCGTCAGAGTAGTCTTTGGATACCGGGAAGACCGCCGCGTCACAAATCAACTGAGCCGTTTGCGCGATGAACCCGTTTACCGGGTCGGCGGCGGAGGCATAGGTAGAGGTCTTGATGACGATACCGTCCGACCCCACAACTTTGTCGATGGTCGCTCTGGCTGCGGCATTATTGTCATAGGCATCGGCGGCCTCGGCGAGCAATACGAGTGCGATTCTGGTGCCGTCCGGCCCGGCAGCGCGAAGATTGGCCGCAGCGGCTTCCCACAGTGTCGTGCCGCCATTGCCGGGGTTGTTGATTTGGAAGTCCGGAGCATCCGTCAGAATTACCGCTACCTGTGGCACCCCCGTGCGGCGACCATTACCCGCGTTGATCCGGTTCGCAACACCTTGAGTTGCGCTCTGTAGATGTGTACCGCCCGTGAGATCGACCTTCTGGGTATAGTTCTCGCGCACACCATTACCGTCGCCGTCGAGCGTCGTCCCGGTGCTGGCGAGACCCGTGTCACCCTGATCATAGAAGGTTTCGGTGAGCGGCATGATGACATCGACTGGATCGGCCCCGAAGGCCCAACCGACGATTCCGCCCTGCGCACCATCGGCGAAGGAGTGATAGAATTCATCCGAAACCAGATAGATGAAGTCGAGGGCATCCGTGAACTCGGTTGGGCTGACACTGCCCGATTCATCGTTCGCGTACCAGACATCGACTTTCGCCGTACATGAGAACCCGGCTTTCGGATCAATGATTGAAACCTGATAATCCTCGACCTCGCCATCGCTAGCAGGGGTGGCGAAGTCACCCGCACCGAGGGTATCGGACGTCAGACGGAAGCGGGCGAAGGTCGTGCCTACAGCCGCTGTGGTGCCATAGCCGGAGAACACCAGATCGCCCGTCGCGCCATTGTTGAACCCGACCGAGGCGTGTTCCGCAACTTCGAACACACCGTTATCGTTGAAATCGATCCAACCATGCAGCGTACCCGTCCCCGTTCCGGTAATATCTCCCATTGCAATCGAGAAATCTGAGGTCGTACCCGTATGCAGCGTTGGGACGACAACACCATCATCATCCGCGCCATCACCCGACGCATCCGGGCTGTTGTAATCGGAAAATTCCGCATCAATTGTAGCCCCAAGCATGATAGCCGAGTTGATGGAATGCAAAGCACTCCCGTAATTTGTGCCAGTTAACGGCGCATCAGAATAATCCTCGGCACAAGTGACACCCGGCAACAGTCCAGAATAATGCTCCGGCCCACCTACGGCGGTGGCGATGAACCCGTCCAGCAATCCGTTTAACTGGATTGTGCCGTGTCCCTCGTCGCCTTGGATCACATTAGGGGCGGTCTGCGTGAAATTGTTCGGCGTTCCGCGCTGCTGCACATCTATCGGCGTGCCGTCAAGTTTGGTGAAGGTCCACGTAACCGAAATACTCGAACTGCCCATGCTAAAGAGAGAGACGTGCGGGTTGAGGACATTTTCCGAGAACGCGAAAGAATAACTGCCGGTATTGTTATGCGCGACACCGTCACTGCCAAAGGGATCAGGGTCGTGTGAGCCGGCACCGCCGAATGAATTCCATATGAAATCATTTGATGAGCTGGACTCTGGAACGAGCAGAGAGCTGTTACTAGAGGTGACGGACACACTTATCGTTGAGCCGTTGAGATTAGATCGCATCGATCCAAATGCGCTGGAAGGGGTAAAAGTTGAAAGCTCCATGTTCGAAAACGTTGAGGTGCCACCAAAACAAGACAACTGAGCGACGGGTGGCAGTGGCGGAGCAATCGTCACCGCGTAGTCTTCGACCTCGCCATCGCTGGCACCTGTCGTAGCATCGAGACCGCTCGTTGTAGCCCAGCGGAAGCGCGCGAAGGTTTGGGTTGTCACGGCATCTGTGGGAACGTTCACGCCAAACGTAATCGTCCCGTCACCTACAGCGGCATCGCCGCCCGTGCCATCGTCTTGCAGGTTAGTGGCAACTTGCTCGCCAGCTTCAAACGTGCCGCTACCGTCAAAGTCGATCCAGCCTTGTAGGAAGCCGCCGGTGCCTGTCACGTCGGCAGTAAGCGTCGCGGTCTGGCCTTTTACAAGAGGCGGAAGTGTAATACCGTCATCTTCATCGTCAGCGTCCGCGTTTACGCTCGAAAGTGCGGCAGCCTCTGTGGTGATGAGATCACCGAGCTGATGCTCGCCGGTGAAACGATGGCCCGTCTCGCCATAGGATGCAGGGGCATCCGTGTAGTCTACCGGACAAGCGCGCGTCGAACCCGCAACGAAGACGCCGTTGAACGACCTGAAAAAGAAATTCCGGGATGTCCTGTTGGTCCAGTTGCTTCTGCCGGTCATTCCGTAAAGAACCCGGAACGACGACTTGTCGGTGTATTCAACAGACACATCGTGGCTGTTGTTGAGCACGTTGCTTGGTGAACCTTGGCGGATAAGCCTGTAACCCGCCGGATTGGCGCGGCCATTCAGGAAGCCGCGATAGCCCAGCCCCCCTGCGAAGTTGATTGATGTAACTTCGGCTGCTTCAAATCCGATAATCTCGAACATATTATCGTCAACGCGAGAGTTATTGAAATTCTGCCCGTCGATATCACCTTGTGTGAAGCGGAAACGATCAATCGTTGCCGGCTGCCCCGTCGTTGAAAACAGAAGCGTGTATTCAAGAATGACGTAGGGACCTTGCCTCGGATTCCAATTCTGCATGTTGATGTCAGACTGGTTATCCAGAGAATAGCCACCACGCGAGCGTGAACCAACTTCCTCAACGCGCAGGTCGTAATTCACGCCCTCGATATTCGCGACATTTTTGTACAACCATGCATTCGGGCCGGAGGTTCTGATCGGCGCTGAATTTGGTCTGAGGGTAAATTCGGTATCCGTCGTGATCGAGCAACTCAAGGGATCACTCGTCGGGTTTGGGTCGGCAATCACTTCAATTTGAACCAACGCCGTGTCACAGGTCGTGATGCCGCCCGCTTCGCAAATCTGATATCTGAGGGAGTAGAGTCCCGGTGTCAGGCTGGACGGGATGTTCAGCATTCCGTTTTCAGTGACCGTGACACCCGTCGCGCCGCCGAGATCCGTCAACAGGATATCAACATCGGTTCCCGTCACTAGGGAGCCATCAAGTGTATCATTCGTGAGAACCGTCGCCTCGGTTGTCATCCCGGCGGTCACGGGAGTGGATGTGAAATCATCATCGAGGGCGATGATTCCCGGCATAATCGTCACGGCATAGTCTTCGACCTCGCCATCGCTGGTGCCAAGAGTGGCAAAGTCGACGCTGGTCAATGCATCCGTCGTTAAGCGGAAGCGGGCGAAGGTGGTCCCGGTAGCCGCGGTGGTGCCATAGCCTGAGAAGACAAGATCTCCTGTCGCACCATTATTAAAACCGACGGAGGCGTACTCCGCAGGCTCGAACGAACCGTTATCGTTGAAGTCGATCCAGCCGTGCAACGTGCCCGTTCCTGAGCCGGTAAGATCGGCTTGAGCGATCACAACATCTGCCGTGACACCTGCCGTCAGAGTCGGAACGGTAACGCCGTCATCGTCTGTCCCATCGCCATCCGCGTCGGGCGAAGCCAGAGAGGCGATATCGATGTCTATATCGGCACCCAGCCGCAGTCCGGGTGTAACTGTATGGCTTGCGTCGCCATAGCTGGTTCCACTTGTCGGTGCGTCAGAGTAGTCTGCCGTCGGCGGACAACTTGTTGCGAACAAAGGCGTTATTTCAAGATCGAGGGTCGTATTGACCAGATGTTCCTCGACCAAACGGATGGTCAGGACATCATTGCTGGCGAGCGTCAGGTTCGGAAGCGTCGTTGGCGCGACTCCATACGCATTTGCCTGAGCGTAGATTTGCGTTCCGTTCTTGAAAATGAACACATGGTCATCTCCGGCAAGCAACTCGACACTGTACTCGCCCGCTTCACTCGCTTGGATGGTGCGGGTAAAATCGACCGCCCGATCCCAGTCGTTCGCATCGAGAACCGATCCGGTAAATCCCGCATCATCGCCAACACCGTCGGACATGGCGACAGCGTTGCCCCATTCGGTGACTCTTATCGACAGATGCTGTGCGGTATTCGCAAACTCGTCATACTGGAACGTGCCCACCGGGTTACTGGGCGGCGTCGTGAAACCGTTATATCCGGTATCGGTGAGGGTTGTGTTCGGATCGTAAACCGTCGCGATATAGCCCGAACACGCTGGGGTGGACGGTACCGCCTGAGCTTGCGCCCCCGATACAAAATCCGTTCCGCTGATACTCAAAGCGCCAAATGCTGCAAGGGACAGAGCCGCCAATATGGAGCCAGCCCTAGAAACAATTCGCTTAGACTGCGAGTGCTGGAACGATGACCGACACGTATCACCGCGAAAACGGGTGCGCAGAGAAATGTTAAATTTCTTCAGGAAACGGCGCATCAAATACCCTCCAGTTGTGCTCGGAACGGGGTCGGCGCTAGGTTCGACAAGGACGGCGCGTCATGAACCACACCTGCAATAATATCGAAAAATCCGATAGCGTTTGGGTTGGATGATTGCTTCGGCTCAACCACACCGGCGCACGAAATCATCGTCGATGTTCTGGCCGTCTCGGCGGATAAAACCTTCCGCTCAAGTAATTTAGAAGACGACGATATGCTCGTCAGGGCCATACGGGTCATCGAAGTCTCCCCAAACGGAAAAAGGGTAAATGACCACATTCATTATGCACTTGGTCGCCCTAAGTATCCGAATTTACTATATTATTACGGACACAACCGACCCAATCAGAGCTTTAGCATCCCGGATATGCAGGGATTCAAAA
>CALJIU010000350.1 GCA_937974055.1 uncultured Neomegalonema sp.
TCTGATTCCTGCCAGAATTGCAGGATGCATTCGGATTTCAGACAGGTATTCGCAACCCAAGACCCCCGCGACGCATAGGGCTTCATCTCATAGGGCATGTCGAGGGCGTCGAGGCTACTCGCCAATTCCGCCGCCATATCCTCGTAAGGGGTATCGACGGTGTAATAGCTGATGATCTTGGGCGGCGTCCGGCGTTGTCGAAGGATGATCTTGCGCGCCCGTTCCCACGAACAAACGATCTTTCCGCCCCCATCCCCGCTGACTTGGCCCAGTTCATAGGAAAAGAGGCCCACCTTGCCGTCGCCGAAGGATAAATCGTATCCGGCGTAATCGGTGATCGAACGGTCCACGTCATTCATCGTCTGGCTATCCCACAAATGACGCCCCTGCCGATCATAGTGACCACGGCCCCGCCGGTTCGGGTATCCGTCTACGGAAATCCCGTACGGGACGCAATATTCGCGGCGGGCGGCAGCGGACTCTCCAACCGCGATGACCAATCAATCACCTACAGCACGGTGTCGAAAAACCTACACGGTATGCCGTCATATGCGCCGAAAGCTGGCTGGACAGGGGTGAAATTTGAAGGCACATTAAACCTTAAGGCGAATACGCCCCTGCGTTCTGTTCGGTGTAGTGTTTTGAAATCGAAAACAAAAATAATTTTCTGGCTCGTATTGTCAGCGATAGGCAGCTTTCTCGTCGCCTGTGGGGCGAATGAAACCAAGGCCCAGATATGCGCCCGTCACGCCGCTCATCCGGAAGAGAAGATACGGATCGACGACGAACCGGTCGGCATGCCCTTCGGCGAAATCGTCAAGGCCGATGCGACCCAGCATTGCCGCGACGCCCTCGCCGAAACCGACGATCCGGCCACCGCCTATCACCTGGCCCGCGCGCTGATGTCCGGGGCGCTGAGTCAGGAAAATCTCGACGAGGCAAGAGGCCTGGTCACTCGGTCGATCGAACGGGGATACGACTTCGCGAATCTCGGCGCGGGGTACATCGCCTATACCTACGAACCCGCAAACGGCCTGCTCGCCATCGACCATTACCGAAAGGCGCAAACGGCGGGGGCATCGGTCGCGAGGACAGGCATTGGCTACGCCCTGCTATACAGCGGGAACACCGCAGACCGGCGGGACGAAGGCGTCGCTGTTTTCGAGGATATCGCGAAGCAAGACCCCAACGCCTATCTGGTGCTCGCCTCGTATCACAAGGGGCTGTCGGACAAGCGACCGGATTGGCAAACCGCAGAAACCTATCTGAAGGCCGCGAAGCAGAAGGGTGTCGCGCAGGCCAATCTCGACCTTGCGACGCTGTACTGGGACGAAAAATCCCCTATCCGTAGTGTCAGGCTCGCACGCGCGATGGCCGAGGATGCGGTCGATGCGGGCCTTACCGATGGGTACGACATCTGGGTGAGAAGCTATTACTTCACGACAGGAGTTTACAAGAACAACAAAACGGCCCTTATCGTCGCGCGCAACGGGTCGAAAGCCGGGCATGTTTATTCAGCCTATCTCGCCGGGCATATGCTCGCCCTCGGAGAAGGGGTCGATAAGAATACGTTGGAGGCGGAGCAGCACCTGAAATTCGCCACCGCACAGGGTTCGACGAATGCGCAGAAACTGTTGAACGACCGCGTCACGGCCCGCGCCAACATCTTACGCCGGATGCCCTCATCCAACGCCCAAAACTGCGTCAAGTCACGGGTCACCGCCTATGATAGAAACGTCATAGACTATCGCAACGGCTGCTCGACGGGCCTGAATACCTTGGCCTGTTCCCGCCATGTCGCGACCGAGTTGTTCTCCTTCTTCGACGGCAAGGATCGTGAACGGTGCCGGCGCAAATACGTCGCGCCCGGACAGTATATCGACAATTTCTACGGGGCGAATGAGAACAGTTCCCTCGCCCGGAAAGCGATATCGAATACGAACGTCAAGATCGGCGCATGCCACCCGCCGCTGCAACCGTATTTCAACGGAAATAAGGTCATGTGCAAGGAAGAGTAAGCGGATCGGCCACAAGGCCAAATGCACGCTGGTACGAGGAAGAAGCCCCCTCGCCCACCGGATCGCCGGGTTCGCCCTCTAGCGATGGACATGCGGCGAAATACGGTATGGCGCGGCGCAGCATTTGGCTTATAACCCCGCCTGTAAAGACCCGCAGCGACGAGGACGCCCCATGGCCAAGTTCACCCTTCCGAAGAATTCGCAAATCGTTCAGGGCAAGACATGGCCCAAAGGGACGGGCGAAAGCCTCAAGGCATTCAAGATCTATCGCTGGGACCCCGAAGCGGGCGAGAACCCCCGGATTGACACCTATTACATCGACACCGTGGATTGCGGGCCGATGGTCCTCGACGCGATCATCAAGATCAAGAACGAGATCGACCCCACGCTCACCTTTCGCCGATCCTGCCGCGAGGGTATCTGCGGCTCCTGCGCGATGAACATCGACGGGGCGAACACGCTGGCCTGTACCAAGGGCATCGCCGAGATCGACGGCGATATCCGCATCTACCCCCTGCCGCACATGCCGGTGGTCAAGGATCTGGTGCCGGACCTGACCCATTTCTACGCCCAGCACGCCAGCATCGAGCCGTGGCTCAAGACCGATTCCGCCACCCCGACGACCGAATGGAAGCAATCCGCCGAACAGCGCGAGCAACTCGACGGTCTGTACGAGTGTATCCTCTGCGCCTGCTGCTCGACCTCCTGCCCGTCCTATTGGTGGAACGGCGACCGCTACCTCGGCCCGGCGGCCCTGCTGCAAGCCTATCGCTGGATCGCCGACAGCCGCGACGAAAGCACGGGCGAACGGCTGGACGATCTGGAAGACCCCTTCCGGCTCTACCGTTGCCACACCATTATGAACTGCACCAAGACCTGCCCCAAGGGCCTCAACCCCGCCAAAGCCATCGGCAATATCAAGCGCCTGATGGTCGAACGGCAGATGTAGGGTCGGGTCTTTGACATCGCTTGCTTTTGCCAATAAGGGTTCGATATGGATCGTGACTTGGCAAAAATGAGCGAAATCAAAGGGTTGAAAGCCTCTGGCTTCCTTTGAAAGCGGAGCCGGTCGGAGAGGCAACGGAAGGAACCGCCATGAGCATCGTGATCCTAACGGGGGCCGGGTTGTCGGCGGAATCGGGGCTGGGGACGTTTCGGGATGCGGACGGGCTGTGGTTGAAATTCGACCTGAAAGAAGTCGCCACCCCCGAAGGTTATGCCCGCGATCCGGTGCAGGTGCTCGATTTCTACAACATGCGCCGCCGCAATGCCGCCGAGGCCGCACCGAATGCGGCGCATCAGGCGCTGGGGCGGCTGGTGGCGAGCGACCGGCATGAGGTCACGATCATCACGCAGAATATCGACGATCTGCACGAAAGGGGCGGCACACCCAACGTCAACCACATCCACGGCAGCCTGTTCGAGGCACTCTGCGCCGATTGCGGGCATGTCTGGCCCCACCGCGAAGACATGACCATCGAAGATGCCTGCCCCGCCTGCGAGACAATCGGCACGGTACGCCCTAACATCGTCTGGTTCGGCGAGGTACCCTATCGGATGGAGGAAGCGGTCGCCGCCATCGAGACCTGCGACCTGTTCGTCTCCATCGGTACCAGCGGCACGGTCTATCCGGCGGCGGGATTCGTGGATATCGCCGACGATGCTGGGGCGCGAACGCTGGAACTGAACCTCGAAGCATCGGGCGGCATCTTCGGCGAAGTCCGCGAGGGACCGGCCAGCAGCGTGGTGCCGGGATGGGTGGCGAATGTGTTGTCGGGGAATGGGTAACACCTCGATCTCATACCAATGGCGGCGATCACTGACCGCTCCGTTCCGGGCGCAGACCCGGAACCCCGATACACGGAGTGCGGTTTTGCGAGGCTCCAGGTCTTCGCCCGGAGCAGAGCGGAAAAGTGAAAACGGTCAGCGATTTCCGCCCTCGATCTCAAAGCATGAATCCCCAGAATCGATCTGGGGTGTCGATGTATTGAACGCATCTCATGGGTGACTGGATCATCTCCGTCGCCGGAACCGAAACCGGGGCGCGGTTGGCGCTTGGGCTGGCGTTGTTTTCGGCGCTCGCCCATGCTGTGTTCGGGGCGATCAACAAAGGTGGGGTGGACCCGTTCTTGAACCGGGGGGCCATCAACCTTTGGTACGGGGCGATTGCCGCGCCCTTCGCGCTGTTCGTGCTGCCCCTGCCCTCGCCGACATTGTGGTTCTGGCTCGGCATCAGCTTTGTGGTGCATATCGTCTACGAATACCTGCAAGCATCCTCCTTCGCGAAGGGGGATTTCACCCTCGTCTACCCCATCGCGCGGGGGACTGGGCCGCTGGTGGCACTGGTGCTGGCCGCGATTATCTTCGGCGAGCATTTCTCGGCGGTGCAATGGGCGGGGGGTGCGATGCTGTCGGCGGCAATCATGGGGTTCGCCGTGGCCAATATCCGTAGCGCCATCAAGGCGGGCGCGGCCCCGGGCAGCCTTGGCCCCGCAATCCGGGCGGCGGTGGCGACGGGGGTGATGCTGGCGGCCTATACCGCCGTGGACGCCTATGGCATTCGGCAGGCGGCGAACCCGTTCACGTTTCTCGCATGGTTCTTCGCCTTGGGGATGGTCGGTTTTCCCTTCATCGCCTTGGCAAAATGGCGCGGGATGGTGGTCAAGCCACCCCTGCGACCGCTGGTCTTGCGCGGGTTCGTCGGCGCGTTGGTCGCGCTGATGAGCTTTGGCTCGGTGATGATCGCCACGCGGGTCGATAGCGTGGGGCAAACGGCGGCCCTGCGCGAGACGTCCATCGTCTTCGCGACCGCCATCGGCGTGCTGATCTTCAAGGAGAAGATCGACGCCCCCCGCCTGATGCTGATCGCCTGCATCGCGGTGGGGGCCGTGTTGGTGGAGGTGGGGTAGTCTTCCCTATTGCTGAACGGTGCCGGTGGACGATCCGTCATCGCCCGTCACCGTATCCGTCCCCTGCCCGATGGCCACCATCGCGATGACGGCCAGCACGACGCTGACGGCGAGGATTTTCCAGACGATCCCTTTCTTCTCGCCTGCGCGGGCTTCGGTCGGGGTCTTTACGGCCTGTTCGTTCGAGGTATCCACTGTCGCCAATCCTTTTCATTACCCAACACAGTCGCCAGCCGGATGCGGCGAATAGTGTCGAAATCATATGCCGCCCCTCGCAATGCGCGCAGGGGCGCGGTATAGGCATAACGCGCCCCGCACGGGGTCTGTTCCCTCGTGATGGAGCCTTCCCATGTCTCTCAACTCATTTGGCCACCTGTTCCGCGTGACGACTTGGGGTGAGAGCCACGGTCCGGCGCTGGGATGCGTCATCGACGGCTGCCCCCCCGGTGTGGCGGTGGATGCGGACCTGATCCAGCATTGGCTGGACCTGCGCAAGCCCGGCACCAGCAAATACGTCACCCAGCGGCGCGAACCGGATGCGGTCGAAATCCTGTCGGGTGTGTTCGAGGGGGTGACGACGGGCACGCCGATATCGCTGACGATCCGCAATGCCGATCAGCGGTCGAAGGATTACGGGGATATCGCCGACAAGTTCCGCCCCGGCCATGCGGATTACACCTATTTCACCAAATACGGCGTGCGCGATTATCGCGGTGGCGGACGGTCTTCGGCGCGCGAGACGGCGGCGCGGGTGGCGGCGGGCGGCGTGGCGCGGGCCGCGCTGGGCGCTGTCGCGCCGGAGCTGACGGTACGCGGAGCGATGGTGCAGATGGGAGACCGAACCATCGACCGAGCCGCGTGGGACTGGGCAGAGGTCGCGCGCAACCCCTTCTGGACGCCCGACCCGCAGGCGGCGCAGGACTGGGCCGACTATCTGGACGGTCTGCGCAAGACGGGGGACAGTGTGGGCGCGGTCATCGAGATCGTCGCGAGCGGCGTTCCGGCGGGCTTGGGCGCACCGATCTACGGCAAGATCGACACGGATCTGGCCGCCGGGATGATGTCGATCAACGCGGTCAAGGGCGTGGAAATCGGCGACGGTTTCGCCGCCGCCGCCCTGACCGGCTCGGCCAATGCGGATGAGATGCGGATGGGTGCGGACGGACCGCAGTTTTCCTCGAACCATTCGGGCGGGGTGCTGGGCGGTATCAGTACCGGGCAAGACCTCGTGGTGCGATTTGCGGTCAAGCCGACCTCCTCGATCCTGACGCCGCGCGCGACCATCGACCGTTTCGGCAATGACACCGAGATCGTCACAAAGGGCCGCCACGACCCTTGCGTCGGCATTCGCGCCGTGCCCGTGGGCGAGGCGATGATGGCCTGCATCGTGCTGGACCACATCCTGTTGCACCGGGGTCAGGTCGGCGAGAACCGGGGCGTTATCGGATAGGCTACCGCCGTTCCTCGACCCGCGAGCGTAGGATGGTCTGGCCGACGATCAGGGCCGGGGTCGCGAGAACGGCCCCTGCCGGTCCCCATAGCCACGCGCCGAACGCCACCGCCAAGAAGACCGCCAGCACGCCGTCGATGACATTCGTGCCCACCACCATCGGCGTGATGAGCTGGCCTTCCAGCAAATTGAGCATCAACAAGATCGCGACGGGCACCAAGGCCAAAAACAGTGTCGGATAATGGATGAAGGCGACGGCGAAGGTCGCCATGTTCATAAAACCCGCCCCCAGATACGGAATGAAGTTCATCAACGCCATGCCCGCCCCCCACAGCACCGGGTTCGGCATCCCCACCGCCCAAAAGCACAGGCCCGTGGCGATGCCCAGACAGGTATTGATCGCCGTCACCATCAACAGATAGCGGGCAACATCGGTACGCATCCGCCGGATCACCCGATATAGCCACGCCCGGTCGGCAAAGCGCGATTGCGTCGCCAAAGCCCCGCGCATCAACCGCCGACGGTCGAAGATCGCGAAGAAGGTCAGGAAAACCACGTAGAGGAACTTGCCGAGCAGGCCCGGTGCCTCCCTCACCAATTCGGTGAGGGTACCTTCGGGAACGGGCAAGACGTCGGGTGCCGCTCCCTTCATAGACCCGGCATCATTGGCAGACGGGGCATCGGCGTCGATCAATCCGGCATCCTCAACCCGCTCCTTGATCGGCGCGATCTTGCGCTCGACATCGCGGACGATCTCCGGCAGGCGCTCGACATAATCTTCGTAGGTGGGCAGGGCGGCGTAGATGACCGAGCCGATGGTCATCAGCACCGCCAACACGACCCCCGCCGCCGCCAGCCCCCGTGGCACGCCAACCCCCTCCAGTCGCGAGACGACCGGGGTGAGGATCAGCGCGAGAAAGGCTCCGATCACCGTGGGGACGATGAAATCCTGAAACCGTTGCATCGCGATAAGGGCGACGACCAGCGCGATAAACAACACCGCGCGGCGGATCAGCACCCGGTCATCGCGGTCGGGTATCACCGACATGGAAACGCTCTGCCCGTCAAGTCAGGATGATGATGAGAACGATGATGACCGCAAGCGTACCGAGGCCGATGCCGAAATTCCTGTTCATCCGATTTCTCCTTGATGGTGTCCACGGGGGGGGTCACGTCCGATGCGCGGCGTACCCATGGTGGCGACAAGGTAGGCTAGGCCGGTTAGCCGTCCACTGCCGCATCACCGAAAATACCGTCGCGGAGCATCCGTTCGGATCAGATGGAGAAACTGGAGAAGGCATGCGCGATGGCGTTCGTCACGAATTCCGTGATTCTGCCCTTCAGCAGAACCCAATCGGCAAGCAGGCAGGCAATCAGGATCATCGAAAACTGATAGCCCGACGCGGCCCAGTCATGCAGCAGGATCGTGCGCTCCCAATCTTGCTGGAAAACGTAGTCATAGGCCGCCCATGCCGTATAGCCGGTAATGGCGACCGAGAAGATGGCGAGGCGCACCTTGACCGTCATCGGGTTCTTGCGGCTGCGGGCCATACGTTCGGGCAGAAGCCCCACCCGATCCGAGAGGGCCTCGAACCGCTTTATCGGAACATGCTTCAAAAGCCCGTTCAAAACTGTATCCATGTGATAGCATGGCATTGGTTCTTTCGTTTCCAGAAATGCTCGCAACATTCTGGAAACAAATAGAATCAATGCCATGCAACACCGCAACAATTTCCGTGCCGGACACTCGTGGAACGAGTCCGAAAGTGACACCTAAAAGCGGTCGGCATCAAATTCTGCTGGTATTACGCCTAGTTTACGGCGGGCTGTTCAGCGGCGCTGTTGCCTTCGGCCTGCTCTGCCGAGCGCCGGGCGATTTCGCGGCGGTAGAGGGCGACGAAATCGATGGGGTCGAGCATCAGTGGGGCATAGCCGCCGTCGCGCGTCACATCGGCAATGATTCGACGGGCGAAGGGAAACAGGATGCGCGGGCATTCGATCAGGAGGAGCGGTTCGATCACGCGCTGCTCGTAATTGGTGATGTTGAAGACACCCGCGTAATCGAGGGACACCTCGTAGAATTCCTGAGACTCAGTCTTCGACGATGCCTCGATGCGCAGGCCGACCATGAAGTTCTCTTCATCGCGCTTGCCCGCATCGACATTGATGTTGACGGTGACGCTGGGCGCGCCGTCGGGGGTTTGCAGGGCACCGGCATTGCGGAACGTGAGCGCACGGGTCAGTTGTGCGCGGATGCTGATCTGTGGTCCCTGCTGCTGGGCCTGTTGCTCGGCGGCGGCGGCGGGTTCGTTGGGCGTTTCGGCCATGTCGCTTATCCTTCTGGAACGCATTTGGGTCGGGCTAACACGCGGCGATTGGTCTTGCAACGGCATGACCCCTATCGCTTCGCGACCGTTGGCCCTATATCATGGACAATCATTATCAAAAGGTATCGGGCGCATTGCCGCGACCGGGTACCGAACTGTGCGGGAATACCATGGTCGTCGAAATCATCATCCTTGCCGCCGTCGCCGGTTTTCTGGTCCTGCGACTTCGCGATGTCCTTGGCCGCAAGACCGGGGAAGAGAACCC
>CALJIU010000351.1 GCA_937974055.1 uncultured Neomegalonema sp.
GGTATATCAACATCATCACTGTTCAAACCAACCAGGTCAAACAGCTCAGTCAATCAGATATGCACGAGACCTAAACTCACCACCAAGGCAAGACCAAGCCACCCACATATCCCTTCATTATTTATAATTTCAAAGAACGTCTCAACAGACCGTCGCTGCTGAGAAGCCGGGTTCTAGACAGATCGCCCCCACCTGTCAAACACCAAATTCAGAAAATTCCATTTTCTTTCATTTCCGCGAAGGAAGAACGGAAGGCAACTGAAGGGAAATGACACTACCCTTTGATATCAATAGATAAACCGTCTGTTGACAGGAAGTCTCGATACCGGCATTTTCAGTTCACGTACAATGCAGACGAAGAGACATCATTCTCTGAAGTTCTGAAACGTGCGCAGAGATCGACTTCGTTCAACTGTCGGAGCCCGTCGCATGACGCTTTACGTGCCGCATACCAGTGGTCAGACTTATTCCCTGATCGCCCGTCGGCTATTACTCGGACGCCCCGCCGTGATGGCCGTATGCTTTACTGCATTCGTTTCATCTGTGGTTACGTCCAGTCACTCCAACTATGATCGTAGCGAAAACGGCATTCGTTCCGAAGCGTTGGAGAAGCAGGCGTCTTTACACGGCCTTATCCCGGCACCCGCGCTCATACAGGGACCGAACCCTGCTACCGATTTACAGTCTCTTGCATCTGACGCTTCGGTTTCGACCCCGGTTATCCATGACCCGGATGCAATGATTCGTGCTGTAATCGAGTCGGAGCATCCGCAGTTCGATCCTCGCCCTCTGCCCGATCGCGCACCGGACGAAGGCTTTGCCAAGGACGTGGCCCCCACCGCACCGGACGCGACGGTGCAGCTTGCCAGTCTGGCACCACCGGATGCTGCACCGATGATATCGGCCAATCAGTTCTCACCAAGATTTCCCGATACCGCCTCTTTGTCGATCATCCCCCCCGACCTTAGACAGTCACGCCAGTGGGATGCGCCAGCCACAATAGATACGGATGGTGGCAAGCCGCGCTTCGATACGGCTGAGACCTACGAGATCGAAAGCATCAACGCGGTTGGCGGCGAAACTCTGGAGCATCTTCTCGACGAATTTAGCATCAATAACGACGATAAACGCGCAACCTTGGTTGCTTTGCGGGCAGACAACATTGCCGAGACGCTGGCAACCGATGATCAGGTCGACCTCGCTTTCCGGCACAATCGCAAGCTTGGTACCAACAAGCTGATAGCTATTCGTTTGCGTGTAGAGACTCCCGGCGAAGAGGAGCGCCGCGATTTGGAGCTTCGTTGGGACGGGAAGATGCACGACCTCTGGGGCGCACAGGATGGCAAGAGCGAGGATGCACAGCTTGCCGCCTATCGCCCCGTGACCACCACCGAAGCGCTGACAGGACACGCCCTCGGCCATACGGAGCCAGAGCGCGTTTTTCTTCAAGGAATCGTTCAGACATCGCTCTATCAGGCCGCCGATGAAGCGGGCATGACACCCGGTGAGGCGAAGACCCTGACCGATATCTTCCGTTACCTCGTCGATTTCGAGCGTGACCTGCGCCGGGGCGACCGGTTCGAGGTGCTGTTCGACAAGAAGGAAAACGGCGATTACGGCGATATCGTCTACGCGATGATCGAGAATCAAGGGCGGCAGATCACCCTATTCCGCGCTCAAAACGCCAATGGCGATTACGAGTATTTCGATGCCGAAGGCAAGACGAATCGGCGCGCGTTGATGCGTACCCCGCTCGCGTATAGCCGTATTTCTTCCAAATACGGTATGCGGAAACATCCCATTGACGGATATCGCAAGATGCACCGGGGTGTTGATTTCCGCGCGCCTCGCGGAACGCCAATCGTGGCTGCGGGGAACGGGGTTGTGGAGTATGCTGGACGTCGCGGTGGATATGGCAAATACGTCCGCATCCGTCACAACCGCACATACAAAACCGCCTATGCGCACCTATCGCGCTTCGCGACCACGATAGTGCCGGGCAAGCGCGTGAAGCAGGGCGACGTGATTGGCTATGTCGGCAGCACCGGACGTTCGACCGGTCCGCACCTTCATTTCGAAGTGCTCAAGAACAACGAGCAGGTCAACCCAATCGAAGTTGGGGATTTCGGTCCGATCCGTAGTCTTGCGGCGGCAGACCTAGCGCGCTTCAAGGCTGGTATTGCGCGGATCAATCTCGTGCTGGGCGAGTTGCGGAACAAGGCAACGGTTGCAAGCATCCAGCAATAAGCGATCCAGCCACCCAAAACGAAAGAAGCTCCGGGCATCACGTCCGGAGCTTCTTTCGTTTTGGGTCTATCAGAAAAATCAGCCGCAGTTTTGGCGCAAGGTATCGGCAGCCACGACTTCGGCAGGCCCGAAATAGTTGCCCTGAAGGCAGTCGACGCCGATCCCGCGCAGCAATGCTGCTGCTTCGTCATGCTCGACCATCTCGGCGACCACGACCATACCGTAATGCAGGGCAAGTTGTGACAGGCTCTTTACGAAAAGCTGATTGTCCGGGCTTTCGCAAACGCCCCGGATGTAGGAGCCGTCGATCTTGACGATATCAAGATTCAGCGTCTTGAAATATTTGAACGACGTGTAACCCGCCCCGAAATCATCCAGCGCGATGGAACAACCCCGCCGCTTGAATTCAGCCAGCCGCTCCACGGCCCGCGCCGAATCGTGAATCGCGTAGGATTCAGTGATCTCAATGATCAGTCGGCTTGCAGCAGTTGGATGCTCTTCCGTCAGGCGGTCGAAGCTGCGCTCCCATCCCGTGTCATTCATCGTCTGCGGCGACAGGTTGATCGACAGACGCAAGGAAGGGTCGGAGACAAGGACATCGAAGGCCAGTTCCAACACCCGCTGATCAATCAACCGAACGAAGCCAAGCTGTTCGGCCACCGGCATGAAGCTGGCTGCCGCGACGAGGTCACCATTGCGATCAACCATGCGGGCGAGACATTCATAGAAAACAACCTTGCTCGTATCCTGCGCGCTGATGATGGGCTGAAAGGCGAGGCAAATACGTTCTTCGCGCAGGGCGGCGGACAGTTCTTCAGCAACCGCGATATTGCGTTTGCGCGTCTCCAGTTCCGTATCGTTCGGCTCATGAAACGCGAAGCCCCCAGGTGCCGTCTGCTTGGCAACGGTCAGGGCGTCCTCGGCGGCGGCGAAGGTATCCTGCGTGGTGCGGGCCTGTTCAGGCAGATCTACGGCCCCAATAGAGACCGTCACGGCGACGGGGCCAGATCCGGTCAAGATAAACTCGTCACGGATTATTCGCTGAAGGCTACGAAGGCGCTCCTGCGCTTCCTCTCGCGAGGTGGCATCGAGAATGACACCAAATTTCGAGCTGGCGACGCGGCCCATGGCCTCGTCATCCCGAAGCTCGTCGCGAATGCGCTGCCCCACTCCCGTCAGCACCTCATCGGCAACGTCGTAGCCGAAAGCGTGATTGACGCCCATCATGTTGTCGAGGCCGATAAAGGCAAAGCAAAAACTGCGTTGGTCGGCAAAGGACGACACCAGCGACTGGGCGAGGGCCGTGCGCAGGCGGGCGCGGGTAAAATGACCTGTTAGTTCATCGAAGCAGGCAAGATAGGTAAGACGCTCTTGATGGGCGTAGACTTCAGTGACGTTCCGCAGGAATCCAAGGAAGGCGGCTGTCTCATCCACCCCGCCAATCCGAACAATGCGCTCCTCAATCCAATAACTTGCCCCGTCTTTTTCGATTTTATGCGTGGCAAGAAAGCCCGTAAGCGCGCGGGGTCTGGCAAGCCACTGATTGCGGCGGCGCTGATGCTCTTCGCCGAAATAAGCGCTCAGTTGCCGCCCCGTATTGCAATCCGCAAGGAAAGTGAGAGATCGGTCTAGCGCCGTGCGATCCAACCATTCGACTCGATCGCCCTCACTGTTCCAGACGAAGACCGCATCACCCGTGCGGGCAAGGGCGTCAATCATCTGGGGAATCGTCAGATTAGTGCTGGCCGTCATTGATATCACCGCAGATCCGGGGTCCATACCGGCGCATCCGGTTAGGCTCGTCAGACGGTTTTCCCGCATCCGTCTTATTTTTCCCTTACCGTCCTACGGATCAATGCGTCGATTCCGGCGCAATAGATCGTGCAATCACCCTCTGCACCGTCAAACCCTGCACGATGATTGAGAAAACGACGATGCCATAGGTCATGGCGAGGACCGCCTGTTTGCCCTCAAATTCGGGTAGGGACAGCGCCAGCGCGACCGAGATACCCCCACGTAAACCGCCCCAAATCAGCACCGGTATAGACCCTTTCTCGACATCTCCCCCACCTCGCTTAATCAACCAAGTCGGCACACTGACCGCAATCGTGCGCCCCAACAGGACGATAGGAATAATCAGGAAGATGAGCAGCACGAGGTTGGAGGAGAAGGGAATGACGAGAATCTCGAACCCGATCAGCAAGAAGAGGACGGCATTGAGGATCTCGTCGATCAATTCCCAGAATTTGACCAGATGCTCTTGCGTCACCTCGGACATGGCGAGTCGGCTGCCGTGATTGCCGATCAGCAGACCGGCGATGACCACTCCCAGTGGACCGGAAGCATGAACATAGCTGCACAGCGCGTAGATACCCATCACAAGGGCAAGGCTGATGATGACCTCGACAACGTAGTCATCAATCCGCCGCATCGCGACAAAGGCGACATAACCCAGCACGAGGCCGATCAGCACGCCGATCACCACCTCCTCGAACAACAATGTACCAATCTCTGCAGGATCGACATGCCCCGTGGGCGAGGTCGCGATCCCAAGCAAGGCAAGGAATACGACGACACCGATCCCGTCATTGAAAAGACTCTCACCCGCAATCTTCGTCTGTAACGTTTTCGGCACGGTCAGGGTGCGAATGACAGACAGGACCGCAACCGGGTCGGTCGGCGAGATCAGCGATCCGAAGACAAGGCACCAGATCAACGGCAGTGAATATCCCAACAATCCAAGCAGGAAATACGTCACGAATCCGATGAAAAAAGTCGAGAGAACGACGCCAAGGGTCGCCATTAGCAGAATATGCCACTTGTGTTTCAGCAGCGATTCGAGGTCGGTATGCAATGCACCCGCGAACAGCAGCAGATGCAGCATCCCGATCATAAGACTGTCGTGGAAATCAATCCGCGCCAGCCCTGCCCGCGCCCGCTCGCCATAGCCAAGGTCGAAGGCCACGTCCAAGCCAGTGACCGCCAACGATGCCAGCAGGGCGATCAGCATCAGGCCAATCGTCAGCGGCAGCCTCAGGTACATCGTGTTCAGCCACCCGAAACACGCCGCAAAGGCGAGCAGGATTGCCGAGATATTCAGTAATGTGGTGGCTTCCATCGGATATCCCGCTTCGCGTATGCTGTTAGATATTCACGCTAGATCATTCCATCCTGTATGGAAACGGATGACATGATCGAGCGTCTTTTCGAGGAGACGGGCATGGCCGAGAATGAACGCTGCGGCTGGTGCGGGACTGATCCGCTCTATGTGGCCTACCATGACACCGAATGGGGTGTGCCCGAATATGACGACCGGGCGTTGTTTGAAAAACTCATCCTAGATGGGTTCCAAGCCGGACTGTCATGGATCACCATCTTGAAAAAACGTGACAATTTCCGCGCCGCATTTGAGGGGTTCCATCCCGAAACCATCGCAGAATACGGCGATGCAGAGATTGCGCGGCTTCTGGCCGATGCGGGCATCGTGCGGCATAGGGGCAAGATCGAGGCAACCATCGGCAATGCCCGCGCATGGCTGGCCCTGTCAGAACAACGCGCCTTCAGTGACTTCATGTGGGATTTCGTCGACGGATCACCCGTGCAGAACGATTTTCGCAGCTTGGCCGAGGTGCCGGCGCAAACGGATGCGTCTGTTGCCTTGTCGAAAGCGTTGAAGAAACAAGGCTTTAAATTCTGTGGCCCGACCATCGTATACGCCGTCATGCAGGCCTGCGGGCTTGTGAATGACCATCTGGTAGGCTGTCCATGCCACGATACGGTCAAGGGGATGCAGCGATGAAGCTGTCCGATCTTCTGGGCCGCAAGCCCAAGCCCGCCGCCCCCGATCCGTCTGATCGCAAACGCCCGGTGCTGAAGCAGGATGGCCATGTCGAGCATATCTTCATCGGCGCACATAACGTGGCCCTGGTGAAGCGGCTCTGCACGGCGGGCCGGTATCTGGGGCCGACGGATGTGATGGTTTCGGCGCTGCGGATGCTCGAAGAACACGAGGAAACGCGCGAGGCCCGCAAGCCGAAACACCCTGCCCTGCCCGCACCCGATCACAAGACCCGGAAATAGCGGGCAAAGCCCGGTCATGCGCAGGAAAGTGCCGTATCCCGCTTTATAGAAATACCGGGCAACCAAGGCTCGACATGCATCTCGTCGGCAGGGGATAGCGGGAAATACAGGGTAACCTGCGCTCCACGGTCCGGCTGGTTCGACAGGATCATCTCGCCGTCATGCTGCTGCATCAGCGTATCCACGATGGTCAGACCGATACCCAAGCCGTCATCCGAGCTTTTCTCCCGCACGAACGGAGCACGCATGGCGTCGATATTAGCCGACGGAAAGCCCGGCCCAGTATCCAAAACGGAGAGTTCAGTCTGTCCATTCTTTTCGATGACCACGACCGAGACGACGCCGCCCTTTCCACCATATTTCGCGGAGTTGGAAAGCAGGTTATTGAGGATGCGTCGGAAGCTAACCTGATCGACGAACAGCGTATCAACTTCGCAATCGACCACCACACGAACATGCCGACCTTGTGATGCGGCGGACACCTCGAACTGTTCGGCAATCTCGCGCAGTAGGGGAGCGGCGGGGACCGATTCGATCTGTATCCGTTGCTTTCCACTTTCGATACCCGACAGGTCGAGCAGATCGTTGATGAGGGTCAACAGTTGCTGACCGCTACTGCGGATGTGATCGATGTATTCCGCTTGCTTGGCATTGGCGAGAGCGCCGAAGACACCCAGTTTCAGCGTTTCGGAAAATCCAAGGATCGCGTTGAGCGGGGTGCGTAGGTCATGGCTCATCGCGGCGAGGAAGTTCGCCTTGGTCCGGTCGGCAACGCGCAGATTATCGAGGGCCTCGTTCAATTCGCCTTCACGCTGGCGCAGCTGCAACTCTGCGGCACGGCGCGCTTCGATTTCGGACAATGTGGGATAGGCGGCAAGCTGCGGCACCGTCCGCCAGATCGTGATCGCCGCCGCGACAGAAATCAGCGCAACCATCAGTTTCAGCATCGCCTGCGCGCCATAGGCGGGCCACCACAGCGACACCGCCCCGAACAGGTGTGTGACCCCGCATCCCGCGACAAAGGCCGCCGAGAGCAGAGCGACACGGTGATATCGAAATTCCGGTCGCAGCTTGACAAAGCCTTGAATCGAAATGGCGATTGCGCTGTAGGCCAGAAAGATCAGGACATCTGCCCCGACATGCATTCCCACAATGTCGGGACGCCACAATAGGCACATGCCATGGGGCATGAACCCGGCTGTTCCGAACAGGTAGTCCAACATCGC
>CALJIU010000352.1 GCA_937974055.1 uncultured Neomegalonema sp.
GCCCCTTCGGTCGCGCCATCGCTCGGCACGATGCGATAATTCGCCAAGCCCTGCTCACGGAAATGGCGGCGCGTCAGGTTCAGGTATTTCGTCGCCACGCGCATCGAAAACCCGTGCCGCGCCCGAAATGCCGCCGCCGCATCGTCGAGATCGGCCAGCGTCTCCACATCGATCCAGCTTTGCGGCACCGCCACGATCAAATCAGCGCGGCCATAGCCCAGCTTGCGCACCAGCACCGTGTGATCCTGCCCGCCCTCCGACGTTTCGGGCAGCTTCTCACGGATCAAGTCTTCGCCCGTCACGCCCAGATGCACAGCACCACTGCCCAGCGCGCCGGGAATTTCCCCCGCTTGCAGGAACGCGACCTCGATCCCGTCGATCCCCTTCGCCGATGCCGCATAGGCCCGCGCATTGCCGGTCTTCTTGATCGTCAGGCCCGCCTTCGCGAAATAGCCCAGCGTGTCGTCCAACAACCGCCCCTTCGAGGGCAACCCGATCCGTAGCGCACTCATGCCGCCGCCCTCAAACCCAGAATATCCCGTGCCTGCGCCGCCGTCGCCACGGGCCGCCCATGCTTGGCACAGATCTCCACACACCGCTCGACCAACGCCGCATTCGACGGCGCGAGCGTCTCGCGGTCCCAGCGGATATTATCCTCCAGTCCCGTCCGCGTATGCCCACCCGCCGCAATCGACCACTCGTTCACGACCGTCTGTCCCGCCCCGATCCCGGCGGCGCACCAATCCGCATCCGGCACCAACCGCGTCACCGTCTGGACGTAGAAATCAAAGGTCTCGCGATCCACTGGCATCGCATTCTTCACCCCCATCACGAATTGCACGTACAGCCGCCCCGGTATCCGCCCATCCCGGTTCATCGCCGCCGCCTGATGGATATGGCTCAGGTCGAAGGCTTCGATCTCCGGTTTTATGTCATACGTCCGCATCTCCCCCGCCAGCCAATCGACCAGATCGGGCGGATTCTCGTACACGCGGGCCGGAAAGTTGTTCGACCCCACCGATAGCGAGGCCATATCGGGCCGCAGGGGCAGCATCCCCCCCCGTTCGGTCCCCGCGCCAGAGCGGCCCCCCGTCGAAAGCTGCACGATCATGCCGGGGCAATGCGCCTCGATCCCCTCTTTCAGCCGGGCAAAACGCTCCGGGTCCGAGGTCGGTTTGCCCTCATTGTCGCGCACATGACAATGCGCAATGGACGCCCCCGCCTCAAAGGCCGCATGGGTGCTTTCGATCTGCTCGGCCACCGTCACCGGCACCGCCGGGTTATCCGCCTTGGTCGGCACCGACCCGGTAATCGCAACGCAGATGATGCAGGGTTTCGTCATGATTCGCCCCCGAATGACTTCAGCGGAAAATATTCCGCCATGACGCGCGGAAAGCAATCACGTCTCGACGCCCATTTCCGCATAGGTCGCCTTGGCCACCTTCAGCGCATGGTTCGCCGCCGGAACCCCGGCATAGACCGCCACATGCAGCAGCGCCTCGCGCACTTCTTCGGGCGTTGCGCCAGTATTGGCCGTGGCGCGGATATGCATCGCCACCTCATCCCAATGCCCACCCGCCGCCAGCAGGGCCAGCGTGATGAGCGACCGGTCGCGCGGCGACAGGCCGTCCCGCGCCCAAACCGACCCCCACGCCCCTTCGGTGATAAAGGTCTGGAACGGCTCGTCGAAGGCCGTCTTCGTCGCCTCCGCCCGGTCCACATGGGCATCGCCCAGCACCGCGCGGCGCGTCTTCATGCCCTGATCGTGTCGGTCGGTCATCGACAGACGATCCGAACAGTCATCGTCGGACTCGTTCCGACGATCCACCCATCGGTCACTCGCTGAACGGCGGACTTTCGGGACAAGCCCGAAGGTGACGGCGGAGAAAGAGAGCGGCGACCACCCATGCCGTCAGTCGTCTTCCAACCGCGTGATGAAGACCACCGTTTCGGGCTTCTTGCCCCACAGCCGGTTCGCCTTACGCCGGGCGGTCTGCGAAACCATGTCTTCCAGCGCGCCATCATCGCTGCGCTTCTTGGCGGGCATACTTTCGATGGCATCATCGACCGCCTGCGCGATTTGCTCCTCGAAGGTTCCGCCCTTGCGGCCCGTCTTCTTCGGTGCGCCCGTGGCGCGCACATCCGACTCGACCACGAGTTGCCCATCATCGTCGAGGATCACCGAAATCGCGATATGCCCGTTCAGCGCCATGCGCTTGCGGTCGCGGACCACGCCGTCCTGCGCGCCAACGATCAAGTCGCCATCGCGATACAGGCGACCCGTATGCACTTCATCCACCTTGCGCGGGCCATTCGCGGCGATGTGCAGCATCTCGCCATTGGTGACGACGAAGGATTGCGCCGCCCCCCATTTCAGCGCCGATTCGGCGTGCTCGGCCAAGTGACGCGGCTCGCCATGCATCGGAATCGCGTATTTCGGCTTCAGCAGCAAATACATCTCCTCGATCTCATCGCGGCAGGCATGGCCGGAGACGTGGATATCCGCCATGCTCGAATCGATCACCTCGACGCCACGCTCGACCAGTTTGTTGTAGATGCGCGCCACCTCGACCTCGTTGCCGGGGATGGTCTTGGACGAGAAGATCGCCGTATCCCCCCGCTCCAGCGACACCACCGGGTGCGTTCCGCTGGCAATCCGCGCCATCGCCGCGCGGCCCTCGCCCTGCGAGCCGGTCACCAGATAGAACAGGTTCTCGTTGGGCAGGTCACGTGCCTGATCCTCGGTGATGGTGTCCGAGAACCCCGCCGCTGCGCCCGTGCGCTCACCCGCCTGGATCATGCGAGACATCGCCCGCCCCGCAACGATCACCGCCCGCTCATTCGCGGTGGCGGCATCGGCCAAGGTCTTCAACCGTGCGACATTCGACGCGAAGGTCGTCGCCGCGACCTTGCCCTTGCACCCGGCAATCACCTTGCGCAGCGAATCCTGAATGGTTTTCTCGCCCCCTGCGCGGCCCGGCTCGAACACATTGGTCGAATCGCAAACGAGGGCCAGCACCCCCTCCTCGCCTAGCTTGCGCAGGGCTTCCTTGTCCATCGTGCTGCCATAGATCGGATCGGGGTCGATCTTGAAATCGGCGGTGTGGAAAACCGTGCCGACCGGCGTGCGGATGATCAGCGCGCTCGTCTCCGGCACCGAATGGGTCATGGGGAAGAACGTAATCTCGAAATCGCCGATCTGAACGGGTGTGTTCGGCTCGGTGACTTTGATATTCTTCGGGCTGTGGCCCGCCTCTTCCATCTTTCGCCGCCCAATCTCGGCGGGGAAAGCGGTGCAGTAAATCGGCGCTTTCAGCTTGTCGAACAGCGTCCCGATGGCACCGATATGGTCTTCATGCGCATGGGTGATGATAATCGCGTCCAGCTTGTCGCGCTGCCCGGCGATCCATGCGGGGTCCGGGGTCATCGTCTCGATGCCGGGGGCGACGCCCTCGTCGGGAAAGCCGATACCGCAATCGACCATGATCCAGCGCTGATTGCCCTCCGGGCCATAGCCGTAGAGGTACATGTTCATGCCGATTTCGTCCGTGCCGCCTAGCGGCAGGTAATAGAGGCCGTTCATTATGTCTCCTGGCGCGCACCCTTGTCGTTGCGCGCATAAATCTCCACAAGCCCCCGCATCGTGAGGCTGTCATCCACGTGATCTATCACGCCCGTTCCTTTGGCGAAGAGCGGCGATAGCCCGCCGGTCGCAATGACCGTCATCGGGGTCGCCCGTTCTTCCGCAATTCTGTTGCAGACACCCTCTATCAGCCCGACATAGCCGTAGTATATACCCGATTGCATCGCCGAGACGGTGTCGTCACCGACTACCCGCTCCGGTCGTTCGATGGCAATACGCGGCAGTTTCGCTGCCGCCTGATGTAGCGCGGCCAGCGACAGGTTCACCCCCGGCGCAATCACACCCCCGACATAGGCCCCCTCGCCATCCACGACGTCAAAGGTGGTGCCGGTGCCAAAATCGAGGATGATGAGGTTCGGGCCATAGGTCGTCAGCGCCGCACGCGCATTGACCACCCGGTCCGCCCCCACCTCGGATGGACGGGGCAGTTTGACGGCGATGCCCAGATCACAATTCGCCTCCCCGATAACCAGCGGGTCGGAATCGAAATACCGGCGGCACAACGTTTTGAGATTGAACAAGGTTTGCGGCGCAACCGTCGCAATGACCGAGGCATGAACATCGCCGCGATCCATCCCCGCCAGCTTGGTCAGGTGATCCAGCCAGACGAAATATTCATCCGCTGTGCGCCGCGCATCGGTCGCGATGCGCCATTCGGCCCGGTGCTCCTCGCCCTCGTAGAAAGCGAAGACGGTATTCGTATTCCCGACGTCAATGGCCAGCAGCATCCGTGCCTCCCGGAAAATATACATCGGCGGCACTGATACGGCGCAGCCCTGTAGCGGTCTGCAACAACATCGCGCCGTTCGCGTCAAGCGTCTCGAAGATTCCGGTAACGGTTTCACGCGGCAGGCGGGCCTCGACGCTCTGGCCTAGTCGTGCAGCGCGGGCCAGCCATGCCGTGCGGATCACGTCGAAGCCCTTGGTGGCGAAATCCCGTTCACGCGCCGCGAAAGCCGTCGCAAGAATCGCCAAGGCCGCTTCCGGCGTCGATGCAGGTCGACCCATCGCCGCCGCGATGCTGGTCGTCGCCCAGCGGGCCGTTTCGGGGGCATGGGCGAGGTTGATCCCGATCCCAACCGACAACCACCGCCCCGCCCCGTTGATCCCCGATTCCAGTAGCACACCCGCGACCTTGCACCCGTCCAGCAGTGCGTCATTCGGCCATTTCAGAGTCGTGCGCTCCGGCATATCGGTCAGGCTATCCAGCATATCCGCCACCGCGAGGCACGCCACGAACGAACGCAAAGCCGCCCCGCGCGGGTCATCCTCGACCGGCATCAAAAGCGTCGCAAACAGATTACCGGGGGTCGAGGTCCACTCCCGCCCCGACCGTCCCCGACCGGCGGTCTGCGCATCCGCACGTATCCAAACCGGCCCACGCTCGCCCGCCGATGCCCGGCGCGCGGCTTCTAGGCTGGTACTGTCGATGGTGCCGAAATGCTCGACCCGGATCACTTCGCGTAGACGAGGGCCGCTTCCGCCGCCATTTCGGTAATGCCAAGGCCGCCGATCACGAACAGCACCATGACCGCCGCCGAAACACCCAGCACCGCCCGGAACTCGCCGCCCATCGGCCCGTCGAACTCCTCGACCGCATCATCGAATACCATGATCTTCACGAGGCGCAGGTAGTAGAATGCGCTGATCACGGCGGCGACGGTCGCGATGACCAGCAGCCAGATCAACCCGGCCTCGACCGCCGCACCAAAGCTATAGAACTTCGCGAAGAACCCGGCCAGCGGCGGGATACCCGCAAGGCTGAACATCAGGATGGTCAGGCACATCGCCGAGAACCCGTCCCGCTGCCACAGTCCCGCCAGATCGCTGATCCTGGTCATGGCCACACCGTTCCGACGCATGGTCAGGATATAGGCGAAGACGCCGAGATTCATCACCATGTAGATCGCCAGATACACCAATACCGACCGCGCCCCCGCCTCGGTCCCAGCGGCCAGCCCGACCAGCGCAAAGCCCATATGACCGATGGACGAATAGGCCATCAGGCGCTTGATCTCGGTCTGCCCAATCGCCGCAACCGACCCCACCAGCATCGAGGCGGCGGCCAAGAACGCGACAATCATCTGCCAATCATCAACCCCGGCGGTGCCGAATCCATCATACAGCACCCGCACCATCAACACGGCAGCGGCCATCTTTGGCGCGGTCGCGAAGAACGCCGTCACCGGCGTCGGCGCCCCCTCATAGACATCGGGCGTCCACATGTGGAACGGCGCGGCAGAAATCTTGAACGCCAGCCCCGCGAGGATGAAGGCCAAGCCGATCACCATCGCGATATTCGTCTCACCCAGCGCCATGACTTCGGCAATGCGCGTAAACTCGGTGCTGATCGCCGCGCCATAGACGAAGGACGATCCGAACAGCAGCAGACCGGAGGACAATGCGCCGAGGACGAAGTATTTCAGCCCTGCTTCGGTCGATTTCACGCTATCCCGGCGGAACGACGCCAGCACATATAGCGACAGCGATTGCAGCTCCAGCCCCATATACAGCGAGATCAGATCCGCCGCCGACACCATCATCGCCATGCCCAGCGCAGCAAGGGCGACGAGCACCGGAAACTCGAAGATCATCAGGTTCGCGCGCATAAGATACGTGCGCGACAGCACCAGCGTTATCGCCGTGCCAAAGAAGATGAACACCTTCGCAAAGCGCGAAATGCCATCCGACACGAACACACCGCCAAAGGCGTATTGCACATCCGTCCCGCCAATGAAGGCAACGATGCCCGCCAGCACCAGCAGCGCAACGGTCAGCCACAAGACGAGAATCGCCCCCGCCACGTTCTGCCGGAACACGCCCAGCATCAGCAGCGCAAGCGCTCCAATCGCGAGGATCATCTCCGGCGCGGCGGCAAGCAGGTTGAGGGTATCTGCGGTCACAGGTGTCATGGCATCCCTCCCGTTCAGTGCGCTTTGGCCGAGGCGGCGACGGGGGCCTCCCCACCGGGCTGGATTATCAGGCTCTCAGGCTGGCCAACGGCGGCGCGATACCCTTCGAGCATGTCGGAAACGGCAGGGCTGAACACATCGATCAGGGCCGAGGCGTTGATGCCGAAATAGATCGTCGCAGCGATCAACGGCACCATGATCACGATTTCCCGCGTGTTCATGTCCTCGATGGCTTCCAGCGCCGGGTTCGTCATCACGCCGAACACGACACGGCGATACAGCCATAGCGCATACCCCGCCGACAGGATCACCCCGGTCGCGGCGACGAAGGCGATGAAGGTGTTCTCCTTGAACGCCCCCATCATTGTCATGAACTCACCCACGAAGCCGGAGGTGCCGGGCAGGCCGACATTGGCCATCGTGAAAAGCAAGAAAATCGTCGCGTAGATCGGCATCCGCGTGACCAACCCGCCATAGGCGGCAATCTCGCGCGTATGCATCCGGTCATAGATGACCCCGACCGACAGGAACAATGCGCCGGAGATAAAGCCGTGGCTGATCATCTGGAAAATCGCGCCATCAACCCCTTGCTGGTTCGCCGCAAAAATACCCATCGTCACGAAACCCATATGGGCGACGGAGGAATAGGCGATCAGCTTCTTGATATCCGTCTGAACCAGCGCGACCAGCGAGGTGTAGACAATGGCGATGACACTCAGCGCGAAGACGAAAGTCTGGAGCTGATCCGACGCAATCGGGAACATCGGCAGGTTAAAGCGGATGAAGCCGTACCCACCCAGTTTCAGCAGAATCGCAGCCAGCACGACCGACCCGGCGGTCGGCGCTTC
>CALJIU010000353.1 GCA_937974055.1 uncultured Neomegalonema sp.
GATAGTCAGGCGATGGGGCGGGTGGGCGAGGTGTTGATCCGCACGTGGCAGACCGCCGATAAGATGAAGCGCCAGCGCGGGGCGCTCGCGGGCGAGACGGGCGACAACGACAACCTGCGCGTCCGCCGCTACATCGCGAAATACACGATCAACCCGGCCATCGCCCACGGCATCGCCCACGAGATCGGCAGCATCGAGGAAGGCAAGCGCGCCGATTTGGTGCTGTGGTCCCCCGCCTTCTTCGGCGTGAAGCCCGAACTGGTGCTGATCGGCGGCACGATTGCGGCGGCGCAGATGGGCGACCCAAATGCCAGCATCCCCACGCCCCAGCCGGTGCATATGCGCCCCATGTTCGGCGCCTATGGCGGGGCACGCACGGCCTCCTCGGTGACGTTCGTGTCGGAGGCGGCGATGGGGATTGGCGATACGCTGGGGCTGGCGAAGGAGACGCTGGCGGTGAAGGACACGCGCGGCGGGATCGGCAAGCGGTCGATGGTGCTGAACGACGCCACGCCGGATATCGAGGTGGATGCGGAGACGTACGAGGTGCGGGCGGATGGAGAGCTTTTGACCTGCGAACCGGCGGAGGTCTTGCCGATGGCGCAGCGGTATTTTTTGTTTTGATGGCGGCGTGCCCCCACCCCGGCCCTCCCCCGCAGGCGGGGGAGGGAGAAGAATGCGCCGCTCGTATTCCCTCCCCTGCTTGCGGGGGAGGGCTAGGGAGGGGGCGTCGCTATGCGTGAAGGACAGAAGACTAAATTCGCAAGAATCCTTCGCTCCAACATGACGGATGCTGAAAAGCATCTGTGGAATCGGATTAGACGCCGCCAGCTCAACACCCAAAAATTCCGTCGCCAGTCCCCTGTCGGCCCCTATGTCGCCGATTTCCTCTGCGCCGACCACCGCCTGATAGTCGAACTCGACGGTGGCCAGCACGACGCGGCGACCGATGTCCGCCGCACCGCTCTCCTCGAAGCGCAAGGCTACCGCGTCCTGCGCTTCTCGAACCACGACGTGCTGACGAATACCGACGGCGTGCTGGAGACGATTGCCCGCCATTGCGAGACCCTCACCCTCGACTACGCCGCCCGCTACCTGCGCCGCCGCGCGCTGACCACCGATGGCGGGACGCGCGTCGTGATCGACCTGCCAGACGCCCGGCTGCTGCAAGACGGTGAAACCATCGACTGCAACGGCACCCCCATCACCATCCGCGCCGCCGATGAAGACCTATTGGAAGTCACCGGCGATACGCTGCCCCGCATCGCATGGCATATAGGCAACCGCCACACGCCCTGTCAGGTCGAGGATGCGCGGTTGTTGATCCAGCGCGATCACGTCCTGCGCGACATGCTCGAAAAGCTGGGCGCGACGGTGCGGGAGGTATGCGAGCCGTTCCACCCCGAAGGCGGTGCCTATGGCCACGGGCGCACGCATGGGCATAGCCATAGCCATGACGCCCACGAAGACCCCAACGCGCATCTGCACGCCCATGAGTGATGCGATCCTCAAGCTGGCGAACTGGCTGTCCCCCGCCTTTCCGGTCGGGGCGTTCAGCTATTCGCATGGGTTGGAAACAGCCATTGCGGCGGGTGATGTGGCCGACCGCGCGGGTGCCGAAGGTTGGATCGGCACGTGTCTATGCCACGGGGCAGGGCGGTCGGATGCGATTTTGCTCGTCCATGCGATGCGGGGAGGGGATGTCGAGGAACTGGATGCCCTCGCCCGTGCGCTGGCCCCGTCGCGGGAGCGTTTGTTAGAGATCGAGGCACAGGGGGCGGCCTTTACGGCCACGGTGGCCGGGGCGTGGGAGGGCGATGCGACGCCGCGCGCCTATCCCATCGCAGTGGGCCTGACGGCGCGCCAGCATGGCTGTCCAGAGCAGGAAACGGTGACATTGTTTCTGCACGCTTATGTGGCCAATCTCGTTTCTGCCTGTATCCGGCTGGTGCCGTTGGGGCAAGTCGAAGGACAGCGCATCCTCGCCGCGCTGCACGCCGATATCGGGGCGGTTACGGCGGAGGCGTTGGCCGCGTCACTGGATGATATCGGCGGTTGCGCGCTTGCCGCCGACATCGCATCCATGCGCCATGAAACCCAACCCGTGAGGCTGTTCCGATCATGAATCCTGCAAGCCGCAAATCCCCCAACGGTCCCTTGCGCGTCGGCATCGGCGGCCCGGTCGGGGCGGGCAAGACCACCCTGACGGCCCGGCTGTGCGAGGCGATGCGGGATCGGTATTCGGTCGCCGCTATCTCGAACGATATCTACACTAAGGAAGATGCCGAAGCGCTGGTCCGGATGCAGGCGCTGCCGTCGGACCGGATTATCGGCGTAGAGACGGGCGGCTGCCCGCACACCGCGATACGCGAGGATGCCTCGATCAACCTCGCTGCCATCGCCGATCTGCGCGAGCGTCACCCCGATCTGGACGTCGTGTTCATCGAATCTGGGGGGGACAACCTCGCCGCCACCTTCTCGCCGGAACTTGCCGATCTGACCCTCTACGTCATCGACGTGGCGGCGGGAGAGGAGATACCGCGCAAGGGCGGCCCCGCCATCACCCGCTCGGACCTGCTGATCATCAATAAGACCGATCTGGCACCCCATGTCGGCGCGTCCCTCGACGTGATGGAGCGCGACGCTACACGGATGCGGGGAGGGCGTCCCTTCGTCTTTGCCCGCCTGCGCGAGAACGAAGCGACCGCTAAAATCGCAGAATTCATCTGCCGCGAAGCTGGCCTAGAAGCACTGTGAGAACTGACCGATAGGGTGGTGTCCGAGCGCATTGCGATTATCCTGAAGCGCCACGCTTTTCGCAACACGTGGCTCAGGGTTATCGCAAATCGCTCTAATACCAATCGCCCTTGATACTAACCCTTTCGCAACAAGCTCCTGCCCCGGCCCCCGCGCCGGGGTCTGTATGGATAAAGCGCGTTGCGGTGACCGGCCCCGGATCAAGCGCGGCGCGCAGCGACCGGGGCAGGAATAACTTCCAGAATGGTCAGCATTCAGGACCGCTGATATAATATCGCTGCGCCTTTTGATTGATTGTGCGCTGTCACCCTCGCACTTGTTGCGAGGGTCCATTTTTCAATTTGGTACGAGTGAGAGTGTTGATGGATGGATCGTTGGAACAACCGTTGCACGGCGCAGCCGCGACGATGACGATGCGCATAAGTAAATCAAACGCATAACTTTATTCGTTATCCCAGAACCGTCTCGGCGGCGAAGAGCAGGCCTCCTATCAATGAGCCGAGCACGGCACCATTGATCCGGATGTACTGCAGATCGGGACCGATCTCGTTCTCGAACCGCTCGCTAAAGACCTGCGTGTCCCAGCTTGCGATCACGTCCGTTACGTACCCACTGAGCGGAACGCGCAACTCGGTGACGATCTGTTCGGCGGCTTGCCCAAGCCGAATTTCAAAATCTGCAAGGGCCGCTTCGTCTTCGAGCAGTTCGAGGGCGAATTTACGGATAATTTCGGCGAGTAGCCCGCTGACACGGTCGGGATGGTCGGATAGCTCGTTGATCAGACGGGTATGGACCGCCGATCCGAGAGTCGCAGCCATTGCATCGAACCCGCCAGACGCAAGAAATTGATCCCGGCCTTTCTCGATAGCCTTCGCCAGCGCGCCATCCCGCGCCACACGCTTTTCGCGCAGCGAAACGCGGCAGCCTTCCGAATTCTCACAAGCGGCAATCGTTTCGTAGAAACGATGAGAGCTTTTCGTGTTCGAGGTTGCTCCACTGGACCGCGCCATCTCATCGATCATGCGTCCGAACCCCGTCTCGAAATTCGCGCGGAGTGGTGATCCCTCGTCCGTCAGGTCGTCCATCACCGACAACACGCCGTCCACGATCGTCGTGGCGATGCGGCGGTCCACTGCAGAGGCGATCCACCAGCGGCTCCGCTTCTGCACGATCCCGATGACCTTGTCGCGGTTCTCATCGATCGCATCGCGCATCCGCAGCAGCAAATCCGAGACGATCTCGTCGGATAGCCCTTCCTTGACCAGCGGCGCAATGGTGTCCGCCAATGCCTGATTGGCGGCGTTCGACGACACCAGTGCTCGCATCTCGGACCGTATCCTGGCCATCAGCTTCTTCGGAACTTTGCGGTGCAGCACATACCCAAGCGCCCCGGTCAGATGCTTGCCGATCAATGCGGCATGATCCCGGTCACTTAGCCATTCAGCGGCTCGCCTCGCGGGGTGTATTTCGGCCAGACGCTCCCTGACCTGATCGGGTTGCAGGAAGTTGTCGTGGAAGAACCGGCCAACGTTGCGGGCCGCCCGCTGCTGGTTCTTCGGCAACAACGCGGTGTGGGGGATCGGGATGCCCAGAGGATGCCGGAACAGGGCTTCGACGGCGAACCAGTCCGCGATACCGCCCACCATCCCCGCTTCGGCCATCGAACGTATCAGCAGCACCCCCGGTCCGAGGTCTTCGACGAAATGGGTCGCCACGAGAATTGCCATCAGGACCAGCAGAATTCCCGTCGCGATGCGCCGGACCCGTATCAGTTCCGATGTGCCG
>CALJIU010000354.1 GCA_937974055.1 uncultured Neomegalonema sp.
CTCGATTTGGAGCGGGCCTTGACGAGCGGCGAGAAGGTGTTCGAGCCGGGGCTGCTGGCCCGTGCGCATCGGGGGTTTTTGTATATCGATGAAGTGAATCTGCTGGAGGATCATATCGTCGATCTGCTGCTGGATGTTGCCGCATCTGGCGAGAATGTCGTGGAGCGCGAAGGACTTAGCGTGCGGCACCCGGCGCAGTTCGTGCTGGTGGGCAGTGGGAACCCGGAAGAGGGGGAGTTGCGGCCCCAGTTGCTGGATCGGTTCGGCTTGTCGGTCGAGGTTTCGACGCCGACCGATATCGAGGACCGGGTGTCGGTGATCGAGCGGCGCGAGGCGTATGAGCGGGACCGTGATGCGTTTGGCGCGGAATGGGCCGCCGACGAAAGTGCGCTTCGTGACAAGATCGAGAAGGCGCGGGGGATGGTTGGCGATGTCGTTGTGCCGCGCGATATCCTGAGCATGGCCGCGCGGCTGTGCGTTGCGTTGGGTGCGGATGGTCTGCGCGGTGAGCTGACATTGATCCGGGCGGGGCGTGGTTTGGCGGCGTTGCGTGGGAATGCGGCGGTATCGCTCGATCACTTGCGCGAGGTTGCGCCGATGGCGATGCGGCATCGGTTGCGCCGTGATCCGCTGGACGAGGCGGGGTCCGGGGCGCGGGTTGACCGGGCGGTATCCGAGGTGTTCGGAACGTGAGCGAGGTTTGGGCCGATGCGGTGGTGGCGGCTCGGATATTGGCCGCCGACCCCTTGCGCATCGGCGGGGCGGTCGTGAAGGCGCGGCCCGGCCCGGTGCTCGATGCATGGTTGGCAATCGCCGGGGGCGGCAAGCGGCTGCGCCGGATACCGGCAGGGGTGGGCGAGGATCGGCTGCTGGGCGGTCTTGATCTTGGCGCGACCTTGGCGGCGGGGCGGCCCGTGGCGCAGGCGGGGATTCTGGCGGAGTCGGATGGCGGTGTCTTGGTGTTGCCGATGGCGGAGCGGGCCACACGGGCGGTGGCGGCGTATCTATGCTCGGCGCTTGATCTGGGGGCGGTGGCGGCGCATCGGGATGGGGTTTCGATTTCGGCTCCGGCGCGGTTCGGGCTGATCGCCATTGATGAATCTACGGATGAAGAAGCCGGGATCGCGGAGGCGCTGGCGGATCGGCTGGCGCTGCATATCGATCTATCCGACGTGGCGATTGGGGATATTGCGGACGAGAAATTGGGGGACGACACCGACAATGCCACCGCGACACGAGAGCATCTGGAAACGCTGACCGGCGTTGCGCTGTCGCTGGGCATTGGATCGCTGCGTGCGCCGATATTGGCGGTGCGGGTCGCGGAGATTGCCGCTGGATTGGCGGGGCAGGGTGTGCCGGATGCCGATGACCTGTCCCTCGCTGCGCGGTTGGTGCTGGCTCCGCGTGCGACGAGGATGCCTGCGCCGCCGGAAGATGAAGAGGAGGCGGTCGAGGAGGAGCCGGAAACCGATCAACCACCGGATCAGGCCGAGGATGAGCGCCTTACCCCGGATCAACTGGATGAAATCGTGCTTGAAGCGGCGCTGGCGGTGCTGCCCGATGATCTGCTGAAATCTACGGCGAAACGGGGTGCGGCGGGTGAAGGGCGGGCCGGGGCGTCGGAGATATCGCTGCGACGGGGCAGGCCGCTGACCTCACGCAAGGGCGATCCGAGGCAAGGGCGGCTGGATGTGCTGGCGACCCTGCGTGCGGCGGTTCCCTGGCAGCGGTTGCGGGGGCGTAAGCCGGGCGCACCCATTGCCATTCGGCGCGATGACTTCATGGTCAAACGCTTTCGCCACAATACCGAAAGCGCGATGGTCTTTGTGGTGGATGCGTCGGGTTCGGCGGCGGCGCAGCGATTGGGGGAGGTCAAGGGGGCGATCGAACTGCTGTTGGGCGAAGCCTATGTGCGGCGCGATACCATCGCGCTCGTCACGATGCGGGGGGAGGGGGCTGAACTCGCCCTGCCACCGACCAAAGCGCTGGCGGCGGCCAAGCGGCGCTTGGCGGGGTTGCCGGGGGGTGGTGGGACGCCAATGGCGTCGGGGATCGACCTTGGGATCGTAAGCGCGCTGGATGCCAAGCGGCGAGGGTTTGCGCCGACTTTGATCCTGCTGACGGATGGAAAGGCCAATATCGCGCGGGATGGAACGCCGGGACGTCCGCAGGCGATGGAGGATGCGCTGCAAAGCGCGCGGATGGTGCGGGCGACCGGGATCGACACGATTCTGATCGATACATCGCCCCGGCCCAATGCCGCCGCCGAAACGCTGGCGCAGGAAATGGGCGCACGCTATGCGCCGTTGCCCTTCGCGGATGCGCGGCGCGTTTCGGATGCCGTACGCGGTGCGCTGTGAACTGGGACCGGGACGGGGGGGATTGGCCGAACCGAGAGGCAAGCCGCTTCGTCGAGGCCGGTGGCATTCGCTGGCATATGCAGGAATTTGGCGCAGTGGATGCGCCGGTTTGCCTGATGCTGCATGGGACGGCGGGGGCGACGCATTCTTGGGAGGCGCTTGCGCCCTTGCTGGCCGCGCGGTTTCGGGTCGTTGCGATGGATTTGCCGGGGCATGGCTTTACCGGGCGTCCAAAGACCGCGCAGATGACGTTGCCGGGGATGGCGGGGCTGGTTGCAGAATTATGTGCTGCATTGGATTTAGAGCCTGAGATCGTCGTTGGGCATTCGGCGGGGGTCGCGATTGCCTTGCAGATGGTGATCGATGGCGCGGTTGCGCCGCGCGCGGTATTCTCGATCAACGGGGCGCTGATGCCGTTCAAGGGAATGGCGGGACGTGTGTTTCCCGCCCTCGCAAAAGCCCTGTTCGTGAATCCGGTCGTGCCGTCGATCTTTTCGTGGACGGCGAGCGAGGCGCGCGTGAAGAACCTGCTGCAAAGCACCGGCTCGCGCCTGACGCCTCGTGCGGAGGGGTATTATGCGAGGTTATTCAACGATTCTGGCCATGTCGGTGCCGCATTGGGGATGATGGCGGGGTGGGACTTGGAAGCGTTGCGGCGACGGTGGGGCGAGATCGGCGTGCCGCTGCACCTGATCGTTGGCACGGCGGATAAGACCATTCCGCCCTCCGATGCGCGGGATATCGCCGGTGGGATAGACGGGACGGTGACGCACCCGCTGACCGGGCTGGGGCACCTCGCGCATGAAGAGGATGCGGAGCGGGTGGCGGGCATCGTTTTGAACTGCATAGATTAAGATTGATATTTTAGCTGACACTATTACTGTCAGGTTATGTTTACATCTCCAGATCAACGCCCTTCGGGCGATATCGCCAACGACACCCGCCCCCACGCCGTTGTCATCGGCAGCGGATTCGGAGGGTTGGCGGCGGCAATTCGGCTCGCAGTGCGCGGTTACCGCATCACATTGCTGGAACAGCTCGATAAGCCCGGCGGTCGGGCTTATGTCTTCGAGCAGGACGGATTTGTCTTCGATGCCGGGCCGACGATCATCACGGCCCCGTTTCTGCTGGAAGAACTCTGGACGCTGTGCGGTAAGCAGATGTCGGACGATGTGGATCTGCGCGAGCTGGACCCGTTCTACAAGCTGCGTTTCGACGATGGCGAAACCTTCACCTGCGGGCCGGATCACGAGGAGATGCGGGCGGAAGTGGCGCGGCTGTCTCCCGATGATGTGGCGGGCTATGACTCCTATATGGCCGTCAGTGAAGACATGTACAAACGCGGCTTCGACAAGCTGGCCGATAAAGTTTTTGAGTCCCCGCTGGATATGGCCGCAATCCTGCCCGATCTTGCCCGCCTGCGCGCGGATCGTAGCGTTTATCAGCTTGCGGCGAAGCATGTGAAGGATGAACGCCTTAGGCTCGCGCTGAGTTTTCACCCGCTATTCGTTGGTGGCAATCCGTTCTCGGCGACCTCCTTCTACTCGATGATTTCGTATTTAGAGCGCGGCTGGGGCGTGAATTTCGCCATGGGCGGGACGAACCAACTTATCAAAGGAATGGTCAAGCTGCTGACCGGGCAGGGCGGTAGCATCCGCTACAACGCACGGGTGCAGGAGATCATCATTGAAAAGGGTGCGGCGAAGGGTGTGCGCCTCGATACGGGCGAGGAACTCCGCTCGGAGATTGTCGTCTCGAATGCCGATGTCGCGACGACCTATGGCACGATGATCCCGGATAAGGATCGCAACCGCTGGTCCGACCGCTCTATCGCCAAGACGAAGTTCTCGATGAGCCTGTTCGTGTGGTATTTCGGCACGAAGAAGCGTTACGAGGATGTGGATCACCATACCATCGTCCTTGGCCCGCGTTACAAGGAATTGCTGCACGATATCTTCCGCAAGAAGCATCTGGCGGAGGATTTCAGCCTCTATGTGCATCGCCCGACGGCCACCGACCCGTCAATGGCCCCCGATGGATGCGATGCGTTCTACGCCCTGTCGCCTGTGCCCCATCTCGACAGTGGCACGGATTGGGAGGAGGAGGCGGAAAGCTATCGTCAAAAGATCGAAAAGCGTCTGAGCGAGACGATCTTGCCGGGGTTGGAGAACGAGGTGATCTCGTCGCATATGATTTCGCCGCTCGATTTTCAGGACTGGCTGCTGTCGCATAAGGGGGCGGCGTTCGGGCTGGAGCCTGTGTTGACGCAGATGGCGTGGTTCAGGCCGCATAACCGGTCGGAAGACATCGATGATCTGTATTTCGTCGGGGCGGGAACGCATCCGGGGGCCGGTGTGCCGGGCGTGCTGTGTTCGGCCAAGGTGCTGGATCAGGTGGTTCCGGCGGCATCCGAAATGAAGGTGCGATGATGCGAGCGAACCAAGCCGATTTCGATGCCTGCCGTGAAGCGATCTTGCATGGGTCGCGCTCATTCTATACCGCGTCGAAATTGCTGCCGAAGTCGCGACGCGACCCTGCCTACGCGCTCTACGCCTTTTGCCGGCTGTCGGACGATGCCGTCGATATGCCGAATGCGAGCGCGGATGCGGTGGATCGTTTGCGGATGCGGCTGGATGGGATTTACGCTGGTAAGCCTATCGATGCCTCCACTGACCGGGCGCTTGCGCAGGTGGTGCAGGAATTCGATCTTCCGCGCGCCTTGCTCGATGGTTTGCTCGAAGGGTTTGAGTGGGACCGGGACGGGCGGGAATATCAGACCCTTAGCGAGTTGCGGGACTACGCGGCGCGGGTGGCCGGGACGGTCGGGGCGATGATGGCCGTGCTGATGGGGTCGCGCAGCGAATGGATGATCGCGCGGGCCTGCGACCTCGGCGTGGCGATGCAATTGACAAATATCGCGCGGGATGTGGGCGAGGACGCCCGAAACGGGCGCATCTACCTACCACGCGAATGGCTGGCTGAATTCGATATCGATGCGGATGCGTTTATCCGTGATCCACAGCATACACCCGCTACGACGGAATTGGTTGCGAGGCTTCTGGCCGAGGCAGATCGGCTGTACAAGCGGTCCGAAGCGGGAATTGCGGGGTTGTCCACGTCATCGCGTCCGGCGATCTGGGCGGCGCGGTATATCTACGCTGCTATTGGGGACGAAATCGTGCGGCTCGATCACAACTCGATAGATCATCGCGCCCGCACGAGTACATCGCGCAAGCTCGCGCTGTTGGGCCGTTCATTAGTGGCGGCAACGATGCCGAAACGCGCGAATACGGCGGAAGCTCTGGCGGAAACGCGCTTCCTCGTCGATGCGGCGATGCAGATGGATGGCGCATCCAACACGGCATGGTGGGAGTTGGATGAGCGGATCGTCGGCATGTTCGATACGCTGAATAAAGTTCAGCAACGCAAGCAGGCGAGCACGACGATTCAGATCGGCGAGTGACAGAAGTGCAGGACGTGCTACATGTACGCGCATGTTTGGTTTAGATCTTAGCTTCCTCGTCTTTTTTGGTGCTTGTTTCGTGACCGCCCTGTCCGGCGCGATCTTTACGCCTGGCGAATGGTACGATTCATTGGACAAACCATCTTGGCAGCCGCCAAGCTGGCTGTTCGGGCCGGTATGGTCCGTCCTCTACATCATGATCGCCGTCTCAGGGTGGTTGGTGTGGCAGGAACGCGATATGCATCTGATGACGGTGCCGATGGTGGCCTATAGCATTCAGCTTGTGCTGAATTTCATGTGGTCGGCGTTGTTCTTCGGGGCGCGTCGGATGGATTATGCGTTGTTCGAGGTGGTGTTGCTGTGGCTGTCGATTCTGGCCACGATTCTCGTCTTCCTTCCGATCAGTGCAACGGCGGCCTATCTGCTGTTGCCGTATCTTGCATGGGTGAGTTTTGCGGCATTCTTGAACCTGACTATGCTGCGCCTGAACCCTGTTCGGGGGCGGGGGAATGCTGCATGAACACGCAGAAAACGGCTTTGGCATTGGGTTATGCAGGGCTGATCCCCTTTGCGGTGCTGGCGCTCGACCCGCTGACGGTCGAGTTCTTTCCACCACCCCTCGCGCGGCTTTGGCTGTTGGGGTATGGCGCGGTGATCCTGTCGTTCTTGGGCGGCATCATCTGGAGTCGTAACCTGCGTGACCCCGATGCGGGTGTGGCGATGGTCGTGTCGATCTTGATCTCGCTGGCCGGGTGGGGGGCGCTGCTTTTGATCGGGCCGGAGGCCTTTTGGCTGCTTGCCGCCGCCTTTGCTGCTGCGCTTGCCTATGATCTTGGGTCGGATTTGCCGCCTTGGTTCAGGCGACTGCGTATTCACCTGAGCATCGGCGCGATTGCGGCAATGTTGATCGGTGGTTTTGGGGCGGTGTGATCGCGGATTGTGGGCGGTGCCTCCTGATGCCTGGATCAAGCTCAAATTACAGAAGGTCCGGCATCTGCAAAGCGTCATTTATAGCGAATTGCGTTCGGGACAGCGTGGTTCTTAATTTTGGGGGTGGAGCGCGCGCTTGACATTTGATTGATTTTCGTGTCGTTTGTTCTTGTTTTGTTTTAACAAGGATACA
>CALJIU010000355.1 GCA_937974055.1 uncultured Neomegalonema sp.
TTGCGCATTGCGCACGCCCACCCGCCCCTTCATCAACGCCTTGACCAAGGGCCGCCGCTCCGCATCGGACAACGCCGGATTGGTGCAGCGCCAGAGAAGACCCTTCGACACGAAGTAGCGACCGTCGGGGGTGGTGGGGTAATTTTTCTTCGCCATGACGCCAAGCTATCGCACGTCGTCAAAATGAAAAGCGCCCCACACGATGGCGGGGCGCGTATTATCCTTACCTTAGACGCTCTACTCTTATTGCACGAGATATTCCAGGCAATATGATTTCACGATCATTAATTATAGTTACCTTTGGACGATACTGATATCTGTATCGATAGTAGTATTCAGTTTGTCGATAAATCGAACCATCCTCCAACTGAAAGACGGTATCGCCATCAAATCCTTCAGACTCGCCGTCGAGATATACAGATCGAGTTCCCATTATTTGTTCCTACTTCAGCTACACCCGCTCGTCCCGCCACAAGAGTTACACTTCAAACACGCCCCATTGCGCACCAGAGTGAAATTCCCGCATTCGCCGCAGGCATCGCCCTCGTAGCCCTTCATCTTCGCCTCGGCCACGCGGTCCAGCACCTTGGTGCCCAGCGAGGTCGTCGCGTCGACGGCGCGTTCGGTGACGGTATTCGTCCCTTCCGCCGCCGGGCTGACCGATTCCACCGCCAGATCGCCGGTGAAGCCGTCGGGCAGCTTGGTGCGCAGATAGCCCATCGAGGCAAGCTGCTTGACCATGTCGAGTGCGGGCCGCGCAACGCCGTTCTCCTTGAACTCGCGAATATTCGAGCCTTTCTCCGGCGCACTCAATTCATCGAAGCGGACACCGCCCGTATCGACATGCGCCAGATCGCTGCGGCCTGCATAGCTGACCGCCAATTCGCGGAAGATGTAGTCGAGGATCGACGTCGCGTTCTTGATCGAATCGTTCCCCTGCACCATGCCCGCCGGTTCAAACCGGGTGAAGGTGAAGGCGTCGATGAACTCTTCCAACGGCACCCCGTATTGCAGGGCCAACGACACGGCGATGGCGAAGTTGTTCATCATCGCCCGGAAGGCCGCACCCTCCTTGTGCATATCGATGAAGATTTCGCCCAAGCTGCCGTCTTCGTATTCGCCGGTACGCAGATACACCTTATGCCCGCCGATGGTCGCCTTCTGGGTATAGCCCTTGCGCCGCTGGGGCAGCTTTTCGCGCTCGCGCTTGGCGACATCGCGATAAACGATCTTCTCGACGATCCGCTCGGCCAGCGCCTCGGCGCGGGCGGCGGCGGGGCGGTCGGCCCCGATCGCATCCTGCAAATCCGTCTCGTCCTCGTCGTCCTCGATCAATTGCGAGGCCAGCGGTTGCGACAATTTCGAGCCGTCACGGTACAGCGCATTCGCCTTGATCCCCATCTGCCACGACAGGATATACGCCGCCTTGCAATCCTCGATGGTGGCCGAATTCGGCATGTTCACCGTCTTCGAGATCGCGCCGGAGATAAACGGCTGCGCGGCGGCCATCATGCGGATATGGCTTTCCCAAGACAGATACCGCTTACCGATGCGGCCACAGGGGTTGGCGCAGTCGAAGACGTTCAGGTGTTCGTCTTTCAGGTGCGGCGCACCCTCCAGCGTCATCGTTCCGCAAGCATAGGCATTGGCGGCGTCGATCTCGCTGCGGCTAAAGCCGATCGCGCGCAGCATATCGAAACTCGGATCGACCAGCTTGGCCGCGTCGATGCCCAGAACCTTGGTGCAGAACTCTTCGCCCAGCGTCCATTGGTTGAAGGCGAACTTGATATCGAAGGCCGAGCCGAGGCCCGCTTCGACAGCATCGATCTGCGCCTGCTCGAAGCCCTTGGCGATCAGTGTGTCGTGGTTGATGCCGGGGCCGTCCTTCAGCGTGCCGTGGCCAACGGCATAATCGATCATTTCCTGACCCTGCGCCTCGGTATAGCCCAGCGATTTCAGCGCGGCGGGCACCGCTTGGTTGATGATCTTGAAGTAGCCGCCACCGGCCAGCTTCTTGAACTTGACCAGCGCAAAATCGGGTTCGATGCCGGTCGTATCGCAATCCATCACGAGGCCGATGGTGCCCGTGGGCGCGACGACCGAGGATTGCGCATTGCGATAGCCATGCTTCTCGCCCAATTCGACGGCCAGATCCCATGCCTTCTTCGCCGCCTTCACCAGCCGCTGATCGGGGCAATTTCCATGATCCAGCGGCACGGGCGAGGTGCGCAGGCGCTCGTAACCCGACTTCTTGCCATGGGCCGCGCGGCGGTGGTTGCGCATGACGCGCAGCATATCGTCGGCGTTCTCTTCATACCGTGCGAATGGCCCAAGCTCACCGGCGACCTCTGCCGAGGTGGCATAGGATACGCCCGTCATCACCGCCGACAGCGCCCCGCACATCGCGCGGCCCTCTTCGGAATCATAGCCCAGCCCCATCGTCATCAGCAGCCCGCCGATATTGGCATAGCCAAGGCCCAGCGTGCGGAAGTCATACGATCCCCGCGCAATCGCTTCCGATGGGAATTGCGCCATCATCACCGAAATTTCGAGGGTCAGCGTCCACAACCGCACGGCATGTTCATAGGCCGCAATATCGAACTTGCCGTCCTTGCCCCGGAACGCCAGCAGGTTCAGCGACGCAAGGTTACAGGCCGTATCATCGAGGAACATGTATTCCGAACACGGGTTCGACCCCCGGATCGGGCCGGATTGCGGGCAAGTGTGCCAGTCATTGACCGTGTCGTGGTACTGGATACCCGGATCGGCACAAGACCACGCAGCATGGCCGACCTGATCCCACAATGTCGTGGCCGAGATCGTCTTGGCGACCTTGCCATCCGTACGCCGGATCAAATCCCAATCCTTGCCCTGCTGCGCGGCATTGAGGAAATCATCGGTCACGCGGATCGAGTTATTCGCGTTCTGGCCCGCAACCGTCAGGTAGACATCCGAATCCCAATCCGCCTCATAGGTCGGGAATTCGATGTGGTCATAACCCTGCTGCGCGTATTGCAGCACGCGCTGCACGTAGTTATCGGGGATGCAGACCTTGCGCGCCTCGCGGATTGCGCTCTTGAGCGTCGCGTTCTTCTTCGGATTGACGGCATCGGCTTCCGAGCCATCCCATGTCTTCACGGCGGCCATGACGGCGTTCAGGTGACGCGCGTGCAGTTTCGACCCGGCGACGAGCGAGGCGACCTTTTGCTCCTCCTTCACCTTCCAATCGACGAATTCCTCGATATCGGGGTGATCGGCGTCGATGATGACCATCTTGGCCGCGCGGCGGGTGGTGCCGCCCGATTTGATCGCGCCCGCCGCCCGGTCGCCGATCTTGAGAAAGCTGATAAGGCCGGAGGAGCGCCCGCCACCCGCCAGCGACTCGCCCGCCCCGCGCAGGTTCGAGAAGTTGGTGCCGGTGCCGGAGCCGTACTTGAACAGGCGTGCCTCGCGGACCCAAAGGTCCATGATCCCACCTTCATTGACCAGATCGTCTTTGACCGACTGGATGAAGCACGCATGGGGCTGCGGATGCTCGTAGGACGAGGTTGCGCGGGTCATCTTCCCTGTCTGGTAATCGACGTAATGGTGCCCCTGACTTGGCCCGTCGATGCCATAGGCCCAGTGCAGCCCGGTGTTGAACCATTGCGGCGAGTTCGGCGCGGCCTTCTGCTTGGCCAGCATCGACCGCATCTCGTCAAAATATGCACGGGCATCGGACTCAGCGGTGAAATAACCGCCCTTCCAGCCCCAATAGGTCCACGCCCCGGCAAGACGGTCAAAGACCTGCCGCGCGCTGCGTTCGCCGGTCATGCGGTCGTCTTCGGGCAGTTTTGCCAATGCCTTATCGTCGGGGGCCGAGCGCCACAGCCATTCCGGCACGCCCTTTTCCTTCACCCGTTTCAGGGCCGCCGGAACCCCCGCCTTGCGGAAATATTTCTGGGCCAGCACGTCGCAGGCGACCTGCGACCACGCTTTTGGCGCTTCGACATCGCCGAGATGGAAGACGATAGACCCGTCAGGGTTGCGGATCTCGCTGACGATGGTCTTGAAGTCGATGCCGTCATAGGCGTCGGTTCCGTCATGCGTGTCGAAGCGGTCGATTTTCATATTATGCTCCCCTATGTGCATAAGTCTGGGGGTATCGGGTGTACAGAAATCCAACCACCGAACTGCTGCTCATAACGGGTTGAAACTGCTTATATATCACCAGATATACCACAATTTTCTTTTGCGCACACCAAATATGGTGATTTCGTCTTTTATCCTTACAAACCAGATCGGCTCGATAGACAAGCGATTTTTGTTGCTCGTAGTTCGTTGAAGAGCGACGTCACCGGCCTAGACCGGGCGCGGCCCACGCCTCGAAATCCACGATTTGGGCCACCTATTGCGCCGAATTTCTTGGGACTGTCGCGATTGAATCGGTCGCAGCGATGACGGCGCCACGGCATCGATGTTTGCCCGAATGACACGTTACCAAAAATTAACCTTTTATCCCCTACCATTCTCGTCGTGAGTAATTTTGGAGGCATCCGTATGGCCGAGTCGCTCGTCTTTCTGACCGAACCGGACCTGGAACGCCGCAAGCGCATCTTCGCGCAACTCCAGCAAATTCCGAATATCGCCATAACCGCTTTCGACACGCTCGCGCTGACCCGCAAAGCCATGCGCACGCGCCGCCCAGACCTGATGATCGGTCCTTGGGCGCAGGGCGGCGAGACGATGATCGCCACCCGCGCGACCATCATGGGAAGCGCTGCAAGCGGACCGGTGCCGAAACTATTGCTCCTGACGGACCGGATTTCGCCAGCGCGTATCTCGATGGCACGACAGGCTGGCAATGCCGAGCTGATCCCCAGCGACCCGATCGACCATACCGCACTCTACAACCGCGTCGTTCTGCTGCTTTGCGGTGCCAGCGCGCTATACGCGATGATGGATAGCGAGGGAGCGCCCGGTCTCGACGGATTGCTCCAAAATATGCCCGCGCTGCGCAAGCGCCTTGCGGCCTAGGTCAAAGCAGCGTTTCGCTTGGGATCGCCGCGCTTTCCTATCTGAAAAATTGTCCTGATTTTATCCATATCCGAAGACGGGACTTTAAAGTCCGCCCCGTATTGTCGCCCTTGGGACAATGAAATCGGGGGATTTCGACAATGGACAGCACGGGGAACCGTGATTCGCATGAAATGCGGATCGACAAACGCATTCTGAAACACTTGCTGCACGAGACAGCCGATCTGCTCGAAGAATCGCAGACGCACGCCCTCGTGGAGAAACCGACGGCGACGACGGCGCACCTGCTGGCGCAGGCGACATGGCGCATGACCGCAACCTGCGCATGGGCCTTGAGCGAACTAACCCCGTCGGTCGGCGAAACCGGTCAGGCCGCCCGGCTGCACGCGCCTTCACCGATCTTCAGCCGCGAAGATGGCGAGGTTTCGAGGCAACTCGAATCCTTCATATCGCGCGTCAACCGGCTGCATGAACGGGCGCGCAAGCTGGACGAACTCTCGCGCGGACCGACGGTGTCCAGCGCTGAACCGGCGACCGCCGACGCAACGGTCGAACCCGTCGCAGCCGAGCCGAGGCAAAGCGCACCCATCATTCCACTCTACGGCAACGGCGCCGATGCGGCAGAAGGCGGAAATGCGGTAAGGCAGGCTCATAACCGCCTCAACCTGCTGCTATCGGTACGAGACTGACGCGGCCACAGGGGTCGTGATCGTCCGTTGCCAGTACGATGTATCGCGCGTAGATTTCGCCTGATTCTCGTCCCCTTGAAAAGGAACCAGCGATGCGCGCTCTCCTCGCACCGATCCTTGCCCTTTCGATTGCCGCCCCTGCCGTGGCACAGACTCAGGGTGTTCCCGTCTCGACGCTGAAAGCGACCCATGGGTCGTGGGAAGTCCGCTGCTTCGGCGAAACCGATTGCGTCATGTCGCAACTGCACACCCGCACCCCCGAAACGGCGGATGCGGTCTTCACGGTGATCAAACCGGTTGGCCTTCGGGATGCGAATGGCGCGGCCATCGAGGCGCTGGCCGAGATCGTCGTGCCCTTGGGCATCTATCTACCGAAAGGTCTGGGCCTACAGGTGGATAGCGGCGAGCCGCGCGCGGCCCCGTTCGAGCGATGCATTCCCGATGGCTGCGTCGTGCGCGCCCCCATTTCGTCCTCGATGCTCAACCAGATGCGAAATGGCGGAACGGCCTATCTGATCCTGTCGAGCAGCCCGACCGAAACGGTTCGCGTGCCCATCTCGCTGTCCGGCTTCACCGCAGGCTTCAACAGCCTGTAGCAGCCCTATTCGTCAAAGCGGCGGGCAACGAGCACGGCGTTCAGCCCGCCAAAGGCGAATGAGTTCGATACCGCGCAGGCAACATCCGCCTCGCGGGCTTCGTTCGGTACGACATCCAGATCACAATCGGGGTCCGCTTCCTCGAAATTCGCGGTCGGTGGCACGATACCCGATTTCAGCGCCGACAGGGTCGCCACCATCTCCAACGCTCCGGCGGCGCCGATGCAATGGCCATGCATGGATTTGGTCGAGGATACCAGCAGCCGGTCGGCATGATCGCCGAACACCTGCCGAATGGCCGCACATTCCGTCTTGTCATTGGCCGCCGTCGCGGTGCCGTGGGCGTTGATATAGGCGACCTCCGAGGGGTCGACCCGCGCATCTGTCAGCGCGGCACCCATCGCCCGCGCGGCCCCATCCAGCGACGGCTGAACGATATCATTCGCATCTGCCGTCATGCCGAAACCGACGACCTCCCCCAAGATAACGGCCCCGCGCGCCTTGGCCGCTTCGAGTTCTTCGAGGACCAAAATCGCGGCCCCCTCGCCCTGCACCATGCCCGTACGGGTTTTCGAGAACGGGCGGCAGGTGTCCTTCGACATGACCCGCAAACCTTCCCACGCCTTCAACACACCGTAGGTCAGCCCCGATTCGGCACCGCCGGTAAGCGCCGCATCGGCCATACCGCTGCGGATCATGTGGAACGCCTGTCCAATGGCATGGTTCGAGGACGCACAGGCGGTCGAAACGCTCCATGCCGGGCCTTTCAGACCATGCTCCATGCTGATCCAACTCGCCGGGGCATTCGCCATCAACTTTGGCACGGTGAAGGGATGCACCCGCTGTTTTCCATCGCGGTAGATCAGACGGTAATTGTCATCCTGCGTATGCTGCCCGCCCATAGACGTGCCGATGACCGTGGCGGTGCGCATGGCCAGTTCGTCGGATATCTCGATCCCGGATGCGGCCACCGCCTCGCCCGTGGCGGTCAGCGCCATCTGGGTCACACGGTCGCGCAGGGTCAGTTCGTTACGGTTGAAATGTTCCGTGCCGACATAGCCCTTTGCCTCGGCGGCAATGGGGATATTCAGCCCGTCGGTTTCGATCAATTCAATCGGTCCGATGCCCGACCGCGCCTCGCGCAACGCGGCCACATGTGCATCGTATCCGATGCCGAGCGCAGACACGACGCCTGCTCCGGTGACGACCACGCGCCTCATCAAGGGATCAACCCTTCTCCGCGACGAGTTTGATGACACCATCCTCGACGGCCTTCACGGACGAGATATCGAAATCTTCCGAGTTCGGCTCGTTGGCATTGTAGGGGACCGACACGCCGAATTGCTCCTCGATCGCGAACACGATTTCGACGAGACCGAGAGAATCGAGGCCGAGGTCATCCATCGTCGAGTCAGGCGTTACCTGCTCCACATCGATCATCGCCTGCTCCGCAACAATCGTACGGACCTGCTGGCGAATGTCATCGCTCATGTTAACCTTCCCGGTCGGAACCCGTTTTTCCAGCGCAGGGAATAGGCCATTCAGTCAACGCTGTCCATTAATGATAGCCTTTTTTCCAACGCCCGTACCGCGTCCACCAGACGTGGCAGGCGGCGAACCGCCATGACCGAGCGCACGGCCTCATCGCGGGGGACGGCGGGAACGCCCATGACGATGGACCGGCCCTTGACGTTGCTGGCCACGGCGGACGCAGCGGCGACCAGCACATCCGAGCCGATCTTCACATGATCCGCCACCCCCACTTTACCGCCGAGGACGACCCGATCACCGATTTCGCAACTGCCCGCGATTCCGACTTGCGCGCAGAGCATACAGGTATCGCCGATGGTGACGTTGTGGCCGATCTGCACCTGATTATCGATCTTGGTGCCATTCCCGATCCGCGTATCGCGCAGGGTGCCCCGGTCGATGGTGGTGCACGCCCCGATCTCGACATCATCGCCCAGCGTTACGGCGGCGAGGGAATAGATGCGCGTCAAACCGAGGTTCTGCGTGTCGGATTCGCTGCCCCGGCCCGCCTTCGCCGCCTCCACCGCGCCAAGGTCGGGCGTGACGAAGGAAAAACCATCCGCCCCGATCACCGCGTTCTGGTGGATGATCGACCGCGCGCCGATAACGACCCGGCTCGCGATGCGTGCGCCCGTATGGACCAGCGCATCGGCACCGACGGACGCATCCTCACCGATGGAGACATGCGCCATGATGCGGCTGCCCTGCCCGATCTTGGCGCCTGCGCCGATATGCACGAACGGCCCGATGCGGACGTCATCCCCGATCTCGGCCCCCGCCTCGATAACGGCGCTGGCATGGATACCGTCAGCGAGCGATTCTTCCACCGCAAAGGCCCGCGTTGCATGGGCCATCGCATAGCGGGGGCGGGGGGCGATGATCGCGGCATCCAAGCCCGCACCACGCCAATCCGCCCCCTGCGCCACCAAGGCGACCCGCGCCGAGCCATGCTCGATCATCGTCAGAAAGTCGGACGAGCTGGCCATCACCAGCCGGTCGGGCGATGCCATGGCCGGATGCACGAGGCCCGCGACCTCTATACCGCCGTCACCCTCGAAAACCGCGCCCAGCGCATCGGCAAGCGC
>CALJIU010000356.1 GCA_937974055.1 uncultured Neomegalonema sp.
GCCAGCCGGTCCAGCATGGAGCCGTTTCTGCAATTCGCCGAGCGCCGTGACCTGCGTGAAGCGGCGTGGCGCGCCTTCGTTTCGCGGGGCGAGATGCGGGCCGAGACGGCGACGGCGGATATCATCGCCGAGACGATGACGCTGCGACAGGAACGCGCGCGCCTGTTGGGGTTCGAGACGTTTGCCCATTACAAGCTTGATAATCAGATGGCAAAAGCGCCGGAAAACGTCGCCAATCTGCTGGAGCGGGTCTGGGACAAAGCCAGCGCCAGCGCGGTACGCGAGCGCGAAAAGCTACAGGCACTGGCCGCAGAGCATGGCGACAACTTCCCCATCGAACCGTGGGATTGGGCGTATTACGCCGAGAAACTGCGTAAGCGCGATCTCGATCTCGATGATGCCGAGGTGAAGCCGTATATGCAACTCGATAGCATGATCGAGGCGGCATTCGACACGGCCAACCGCCTGTTCGGGCTGTCCTTTACCGAATTGCCCGATGCCCCCCGCCACCATGCCGATGCCCGCGTTTGGGAAGTGACGGGCCGGTCGGGCGATCATGTCGGTGTCTTCATCGGCGATTATTTTGCTCGGCCATCCAAACGTTCCGGCGCGTGGATGAGTGGCTTTCGCGACCAGCACAAGCTGGCGGGCGAGGTGCGGCCCATCATCGTCAACACGATGAATTTCTCGAAGCCCTCCGCCGATGGGGCGGCACTGTTGACCTTCGACGATGCGCGCACGCTGTTCCATGAATTTGGCCACGGTCTGCATGGGCTGATGTCGGATGTCACATATCCGCGCGTGTCGGGCACCTCGGTCGCACGCGACTTCGTGGAACTTCCATCGCAATTGTTCGAGCATTGGTTGATGGAGCCGTCATTGCTGCGCAAATTTGCGCGACATGTGGAAACGGGCGAGGCGATGCCCGATGCGCTCGTCGAAAAGCTGCGCAAGGCCCAGACCTTCGACAAGGGCGGTGAGACGGTGCAATATCTCGCCAGTGCCATCGTCGATTTGGAATTGCATCGCAGCGAAATCGGCGCAGATTTCGACCCGGCGGCCTTCGAGCGTAGCACGCTGGCGCGGATTGGGATGCCCGACGGCCTCGTCATGCGCCACCGCACACCGCAATTCGCGCATGTGTTTAGCGGTGACGGCTATTCATCGGGGTATTACAGCTACATGTGGTCCGAAGTGATGGACGCCGATGCCTTCGGTGCGTTCGAGGAGGCGGGTGATGCCTTCGACCGCGATACGGCGGATGCGCTGGCCACGCATATCTACAGCGCGGGTGGACAGCAAGACCCCGAAGACGCCTATATCGCGTTCCGGGGGCGTGGGCCGGAGCCGGATGCGCTGCTTAAGCGGCGTGGGCTGCTTGACGATGCGGCCTGATGCTTTCGCGCGGCGTCAGTCCAGCCTGACGTTGCTGGACTGATAGACATCGGCGGAGCTGCTCTTGACGAGAATGCCGCCGGTGTCGAACACGGGGCCGCCGAGAAGGGCATCGGCGGCGAATGCGATCACGAGCATGACGACGGTGGCGCTCAGAAAGGCTTTCATTCGGTCTGTTCCCCGGTTGGCGGCGTATCCCCGCTCGTTGCTGTCTTCAGGTAGTCGATCAGGTCGAGCCTATCCTGTTTTTTCACGATCCGCTGCATCGGCATCTTCGATCCCGGTGTGTAATAGTCAGGTCCGATGTCGAATAATTTATCGAGCGAAGCATCGTCCCATACCAGCCTAGCAGTCAAGAGGGCATCGGAATACTGATATCCATCGAGTGTTCCGGCCTTTCGACCGAAAATGCGATAGAGCGTCGGTCCCGCGCGCTTGCCCGATGTCGTGTCGAGGGAATGGCAGATCGAACATTTGCGGGCGAACTGGCGCTCGCCATTTGTCATCGTTTCCGGGGCGCGGTGAAACGCACGGATCGGTGCGTCCGCCTCCGCCACCGCGACGGCATCCTCGATTGGCCACAGATCGGCGCTGTCGAGGATGGTCCCCGCCATGACATGTTGCCCGGTTTCATCGAAGGACAGCGCCCAGACGGGGCCACGGGGAACAGCGCGGAAATCCTTGATCGTCTTCCATGTCGTCGTATCGACGACGTGAATATGACCCTCGCCGTCGCCAATCGCGATGCGCTTTCCATCGGCAGACAGGGTGAGCGCGAGGACGGGTTGGCGACCGGAGGTGACGTCTGCAATCTCTTCGCCGCTCTCGATATCGACGATCCTGACCCCGCCATCCAGCGCGCCATAGGCCAGCCATCCGGCGGCATCGTTCAGAACGAGGCGGTTGATGCCGAAGCCGTGGCTGGTTTCGATCCGCTCGAAAGCGCCGCCGGGGACGGACCAGCGGCGGATCGTGCCGTCGGAACTCGCGGAATAGAGGGTTGTATCATCGGCTGAAAAACGCACGGACTGCACCGGACCGCGATGACCGCCGAGTAGGGCTATTCGCTTGCGGGTTTCGAGGTTCCAGAGGCCGATTTTTCCGTCCCAGCCTGCGCTGGCGGCCAGTGTGCCGTCTGCCGAAACGGCAAGGTCGAGTACTTTGCCCCCATGTCCTTCCAACCGCGCCAATGGCTGGCCATCGGCCAGCGACCACAGGATCAAATCGAAGTCATCCCCCGCCGAAAGGGCTATTTTCGCGCCGGGTAGGAAGATTGCCACATTCGCCGCCGCTTCATGCCCTTCCAGCCAGAGAGGGTCGGCCTCGGCATCCTCCACCGACCAATAGCCGATGGAATTGTCGAAACTCGCCGTCAGGGCATGAAGCCCATCCGGCGAGATGGACACCCCTTTGATCGGCCCACCATGCCCCTCGAACCGGCGGTATCCATCGGCCAAGGCAAGGGCGGGAAGCAGAGCCGCGACAAGCGTTAATCCAAACAGGCGCAACGGTCAGGCCCGGTTCACTCTGCCGGTACGGTTGGCGGCTTTTTCGGTGCGCGCATTGGCATGGGGCGGGTTTGCGGGTTGCTGGCACCGCCGGGGCGAGGGATCTTGCCCTGCTTTTCGAGCTTCGCGACCCAGAGGTCATGGTGTTCGCGCGCCCAGTTCAGGTCGACTTTGCCACTGCCCATTGCCGAGAATGCGCCCTGCATCCCGACCGACCCGATATAGATATGCGCGATGACGATCACAATCAGGACGATGGAGATGATCGTGTGCCAAAGCTGCGAATACTGCATTTCCTGCATCGGCGTTATTGCGGTTTCGAGGCCGAGCGGATAGCCGATAGCGTCCCCGGCTTGGTTCAGCTTATCGAACGTGGCGCTGAACATGTTGTATTCATAGGGCTGCAACAGCGAAATCCCGGATGCCGAAATGGATGCGCCGAAGATGATGACAGACCAGAACAACACTTTCTGACCGCCGTTGAATTTGCGCGCATGGGGGTGGCTATTCTTCGAGAACATGCCGCCGCCCTGAGCCAGCCATTTGATATCCGTCCAAGTCGGGATATTGCGGAAGAACCACATCACGAAGATCAGGACCAAGCTGATCATAAAGGCCCATGAGATATTATTGTGCAGCCACTTACCGGCCACCGCAAACCACGCAAAGATGTTCTTGCCGAAGTTCGGATCGGTGGCATCCGGATTCATCTTCGCATGTGCCCAGTCGAGGGCGGGGACGAGATATTCGCGGCCAAAGAGCAGCGTCAGACCCGTGATTGCGAGAATGATGAAGCTGGTTGCGAGCAGCCAGTGACCGAACCGTTCGATGAAGCTGAACCGCTCGATCTTGATATCCGACCAGCCCGCATTGATGCGAATACGGCCCCGCAAAATCAGAAACAGGAAGAGCAACGCGATCATGCCGCCCATGGCGTAGAGCGAGTATGTTGGCAGCGCGCCGCTGCGCGTCTTCAGCCATTGCTCGCCGCTGTCATCGACCAGCACGGCGGCCTTCTTATCGGGCAGAGACGTGGTGAAGGTCTGGCCCTGCCGCGCGCGACGCCACAGCTCGCTATCGGATAGGCCGCCCTGACTGCCCAGCGGGCCGCTGGCATCACCGCCCTCGGCACCGCCGGTTCCGCTGTCAAGCGGAACGGCTTCACCGCGTTGGCGGCGTAGAATGTCTTCGAGGGTCTGCGCGCCACCGGTTGCAGTGCGATCGACGGCGGCGGGGGCCGTGGAATCCTGCGCGTGAACGGCGTCATTCGACCCGAAATAAAGGAGTGCCGCGACCGTCATCGCAAGCAGTTTCGTTACAAGCGTTCTCATCTCAGCATCCCAACGATCATCGCCCGTCGATCATGCGACGGGTCGGATTGCCCCCAATCCATAGAAAAAACGAAAGGCGAGGCATTCGCGGCCCCGCCTTTCAAGCGAGCGCTATCAAGCGCCTTTCTGTCCATAGGCCGTGCCCCAGCCCCATGCACCGCTGCCGAAGCCGCGTGCAACGACACGCTCGCGGTAGATATCGGAGACGTCGTCGCCGTCACCGGCGAGCAGTGCCTTGGTCGAGCACATCTCGGCGCAGATCGGCAGTTTGCCTTCCGCGATCCGGTTGCGCCCGTACTTCTGGAACTCGGCTTCGGAGTTGGTTTCTTCCGGGCCACCGGCGCAGAAAGTACACTTGTCCATCTTGCCGCGCGAGCCGAAATTACCAGCCTGTGGGTACTGCGGCGCGCCGAATGGGCAGGCGTAGAAGCAGTAGCCGCACCCGATGCACAGATCCTTGGAGTGCAGGACCACGCCCTCTTCGGATTGATAGAAGCAATCCACGGGGCAGACGGCAGCGCAGGGCGCATCCGAGCAGTGCATACAGGCGACGGAGACCGAGCGTTCGCCCGGTTTGCCGTCATTGATCGTGACCACGCGGCGGCGATTGACGCCCCACGGAACCTCGTGCTCGTTCTTACAAGCGGTGACGCAGGCGTTGCATTCGATGCAGCGTTCGGCGTCACAGAGGAACTTCATTCGTGCCATTGTTCTCGCTCCTCTATCAGACTTTTTCGATCTTGCAGAGGGAGCACTTGGACTCCTGCATCTGCGTGACCGAGTCATAGCCATAGGTCATGGCGGTGTTGGCGGATTCGCCCAGAACGTAGGGGTCTGCACCTTTTGGATACTTGGATCGACGATCCTCGCCCTCGAAATGCCCACCGAAGTGGAACGGCATGAAGGCGACACCGGCACCGACGCGCTCGGTGACCATCGCCATCACCTTGACGCGCGAGCCTTCGGCACCCTCGACCCAGACCTGTTCCCCATCCCGAACGCCAAGGTCGTTGGCATCGCGCGGGTTGATCTCGACGAACATGTCTTGCTGAAGTTCAGCAAGCCATGGGTTCGAGCGGGTCTCGTCGCCGCCGCCTTCGTACTCCACCAGACGGCCCGATGTGAGAATGATCGGGTAGTCTTTGGAGAAGTCCTTCTCCTGAATCGATGCGTACATCGTAGGCAGGCGATAGGCTTTACGGTCGGAATAGGTCGGGTAATCTTCGACCAGATCGCGGCGGCTGGTGTAGAGCGGTTCGCGGTGGATCGGCACGGGGTCTGGGAAGTTCCAAACTACGGTCCGGGCCTTGGCGTTACCGAATGGTGCGCATTCGTGCATGATTGCGACGCGCTGAATACCGCCCGAAAGGTCGGTTTTCCAGTTGGTCTTGTCGCCCGCGATCTTTTCGATCATTGCGCGTTCTTCGTCGGTCAGGTCGCCGTCCCAGCCAAGCTCTTTAAGCATGGCCATTGTGAATTCAGGATACCCATCCTTGATCTCGGACCCTTGCGAATAAACACCCTCGGCCAGTAGGTTCTCGCCATCCCGCTCGACGCCGAAGCGTGCGCGGAAGGTAAGACCGCCTTCGGATACGGGCCTCGACATATCGTAGAGGTTCGGCGTGCCGGGGTGACCCATGCTTGCCGTACCCCAGCTCGGCCAAGGCATTCCGTAGAACTCACCGTCATTCGGGCCGCCAACGGCCTGAAGGGTGGTGCGGTCAAAGGTGCTCTGGTTGGCCATGTGGGCCTTGATCCGGTCGGGATCCCAGCCGGTGTAACCGATGGTCCACATGCCCGCGTTGAATTCGCGCGTGGTTTCCTCGATTGAAGGAATACCATCGCCATCACGCGGAATGTTGCGGAAGAAGCGGTCGGCAAAGCCGAACTTATCCGCGAACAGCGCAATGATCTCATGGTCGGTCTTGGACTCGAAAAGGGGATCGAAGACCTTTTCGCGCCACTGAACCGAACGGTTCGACGCGGTGACCGAGCCTTCGGTTTCAAACTGCGTCGTCGCGGGCAGCAGATACGCCCCTTCTTCGCGGTCGTGCAGCATCGCCGTGACCGTTGGGAAGGGATCGATCACGACCAGAAGCTCCAACTTCTCCATCGCGGTCTTCATTTCCTTCATGCGGGTCTGCGAGTTCGGCGCGTGGCCCCAGAAGACCATGGCCTTCAGATTGTCGGGCTGGTCGATGTTCCCGGCGTCTTCGAGGACACCGTCGATCCAGCGCGAAACCGGAATGCCTTTGCCTTCCATCAGCTCTTTAGAACCGAATTGCGACAGCAGGAACTGGTACTCGTCTTCCCAGTCTTCCTTGGAGGCATCCTTGCCCATCCAAACGCGCGCCCAGTGCTTCCACGAGCCGGTCTTGAGGCCGTAATAGCCGGGCAGGGTGTGCGAGAGAACGCCAAGGTCCGTCGCGCCCTGCACGTTGTCGTGGCCACGGAAGATGTTCGTGCCACCACCGCTGGTACCCATGTTCCCCAGCGCAAGCTGGAGGATGCAGTAAGCGCGGGTGTTGTTGTTGCCGTTGGTGTGCTGCGTGCCGCCCATGCACCAGATCACCGTACCGGGACGGTTATTGGCCATCGTGCGCGCAACGCGCTTCATCTGCGATTCAGGCACACCGGTAACGCGCTCGACTTCAGCAGGATCCCACTTCGCGACTTCTTCTTTAATCTGGTCCATGCCCCAAACGCGGGTGCGGATAAACTCTTTGTCTTCCCAACCGTTCTCGAAGACATGCCAGAGGATGCCCCAGATAAGGGCGACGTCCGAACCGGGACGGAAGCGGACATACTCATCTGCGTGTGCGGCGGTACGCGTAAAGCGTGGATCGCATACGATAAGCGGAGCGTTGTTCTGCTCTTTCGCTTTCAGCACGTGCAACAGCGAGACAGGGTGTGCCTCTGCAGGGTTGCCGCCGATGATGAAGATCGCTTTCGACTTGTGAATGTCGTTGTAGCTGTTGGTCATGGCGCCGTAGCCCCATGTATTCGCTACGCCGGCAACCGTGGTCGAGTGACAAATACGTGCCTGGTGATCGACGTTGTTCGTGCCCCAATAGGCGGCGAACTTACGGAACAGGTACGCCTGCTCGTTCGAGTGCTTGGCGGAACCGAGCCAGTACACACCGTCAGGACCGGCTGGCCCCTTGCGGATTTCCATCATCTTGTCGCCGATCTCGTCGATGGCGGTTTCCCAAGATACCTTTTCCCACTTGCCGCCGGTCAGGCGCATCGGGTGCTTCAGACGGCGCTCGCCGTGAGCATGTTCGCGAACCGAAGCGCCCTTTGCGCAGTGCGCGCCGAGGTTGAACGGGCTGTCCCAGCCGGGTTCTTGTCCGACCCAAACGCCATTGTCGACTTCGGCAAGAACCGTACAACCGACCGAACAGTGGGTGCAGACGGATTTCTTGATTTCGATTTTACCGGTCGCGCCCGCTGCGGCAGCGGCCTTCGTGACCGAGCCGCCGGTTGCACCGACAGCAGCCAAGCCACCGATGGCGAGGCCGGAATTTTTTAGAAATGAACGGCGATCAACGGTTTCATCCGCGATCTTCGTCAGGATCGAATGACCACGGGAGCGTCTCGCAATCCCGTCAGACTTTTTCCTGAGCATGGTTTCCTCCTAGAAGTTTTGGCCGGTCCGGCCCGTCGCATCGGCTAGGGAAAGGGCTTACGCAACCGATCCCGCCAAAGGTCGGGGTCAGAAGCGGCAGCTATCCAGATATGCTTTGACGTGTTTGGTCTCGGAGTATCCAAGTTCGGTTTTGACCTCGGCGGCCATTGCCTCGCTTGAACCCGCGACTGCTGCCGCTGCCAAGGCGGGAGCACCCACCGTTGCCAGTTTCAGGAAGTCACGGCGTCCGGACGTATCGTTGGATTTAGCCACGGTTCTGCCCTCTCTTTCCGTCCGCCCCGTCGGGCGATATTAAAAATTCCAGCTTGCGTCCAAGCTGGGATCTATTCCGTCATTCGGAACGCTTCTTTTTCGATTTCGATAAAGTGCGCGCCGACCGTGCCAACCGGAGCATAGAGCAGCGAGTATTCTGCTCCCTCCAGATCGGTAAAGAAATGCCCCGCCCATGGTGAAATGTGCGTTGCGAAGAAATCTTTTTGCGTGCCGAGGTCCGCAGGCGGACCAAAGCGTCCGAGAATAAGCCCTGCCATCATTTCGCATAACGAGCCGATGTTATCCTCCGGTTCGTAAACCGACGGTGCACGCTCGATTTGGAGGCGTGTCATGTCATTGCGGAGTTTCGCGAGCGGCTTTTCGTTCAAAAAGCCGGTCATATAGTAGCTGGCGTAGGGCAGAAGCTCGCCGCGCCCTAGACCGATGAATAGGCTGTGAAATTCTTGCGAGGCTTTCTCTGGACCAACAGATTTGGACACCTTCGCCAGCGAGCCAATCGCTTGTCCGATAGGGGTCTGATCGCCCG
>CALJIU010000357.1 GCA_937974055.1 uncultured Neomegalonema sp.
CTACTCCGCCACCGCCGCCACGATCATAATCTCCACCTTCAGCGCCGCCCGCGCCAGCTTGGCTTCGCCACAGCAGCGGGCGGGTTGGTGGCCGTCGATGACCCAGTCGTTCCAGACCTCGTTCAGCGCCGCGAAATCGGCCATGTCGGCGAGCCAGACGGTGGCCATCAGCACATGCTCTTTGGACGATCCGGCCTGTTCCAGCAGGGCATCGATCTTGTCGAGGACGTCGCGGGTTTGGCCTGCGATATCCTTTTCCGCATCACCTACCTGCCCGGCGAGGTAGACCACACCGTTATGGATGACGGCCTTGCTGGCGCGTCCGCTGGGTTCGATGCGTTGGATTGTCATGGTTTTTCCTTCGTCCCTGCGCCCGTTCGGCGCTGCTCATATTTAGCCCGTTCGCCCATAGCGATGCAACTGCGGTCCGTGCTCGCGCAGCCAATCTTGCTGCTCGCGGTAATCGGGGCGCAGCGTGTTCACATGCGCCCAGAACCGCTGCGAATGGTTCATCTCGCGCAGATGCGACACTTCATGCGCGGCGAGGTAGTCCAGTACCCCATCGGGGGCAAGGATCACGCGCCACGAATAAGAGAGCGTGCCGCTGGACGAGCATGACCCCCACCGGCTGCGCGTATCCTTGATCGCGATGCGCGAAAAACTGGTGCCGAGCGTGTCCGCATGGGCCGTGCTGCGGGCGAGAAGCCGGGTGCGAGCCTGCGCGCGCAACCATCGCTCCAGCGTGCCGGGCAGGGCTTCGGGCGCGCCCCCGACTTCGATGGTATCGCCGTCCAGACGCACGCCACGCCCATCCCGGCGTTTCACCCGCAGGGTCCGCCCGCGATAGGGCAGGGCCATGCCGTCGGTGAAGGGGATCGTATCCGGCATCGCCTCCACCCGCGCGCACAGCCAGTCGCGGTGCGTTTCGGCAAAGGCATGGGCGGTGGCCAGCGGCATCCGGGGGGGCAGGGTCATGGTCGCCACCCCGGTCGCGCGGCTGATGCTGAGGGTCAATCGCCGCGCGCCCCGCCGCCGGATCAGGCGAATCGGCTGTGGCAAACCCTCGACATGCAGCGTTTTGACCATCCTTATTTATGATGTGCAGCAATGAACTCCGCGATCTTCGGCTGGATCGTGCTGCGCCAGCGGCTGCCGTTGAAGACGCCGTAATGGCCGACATCGGGATGCGTGTACGCTTGTTTCAGGTCTTCGGACAGGCCGCCCGTCAGGGTGTGCGTAATGTGCGTCTGCCCTTCGCCGGTGATGTCGTCGCGTCCGCCCTCGACCGTCATGATCGGCACGTCCGTGATGGCATCGAGATTGACCTTGCGATCCCGGACCGTCATTTCGCCCTTGGGCAGCAGGTGACGCTGGAACACGACGTCGATGGTTTGCAGGTAGAATTCCGCCGTCAGGTCCATCACCGCGAGGTATTCGTCGTAGAATTTGCGATGCGCCTCGTCGGCCTCGCCATCGCCTTTTACCAGATTGCCGAATTGCTTGCGGGCCGCATCGAGGTGGCGGTCGATATTCATCGACATAAAGCCGCTGAGTTGCAGGAATCCGGGATAGACGCGCCGCATCACCCCCGGATTGGGCAGCGGAACGAGCGAGATCATATTGCTCTCGAACCATTGCAGCGACTTTTCATCGGCCAGTTTCGTCGGCTCGGTCGGGCTGACGCGCGTGTCGATCGGGCTACCCATCAAAATCAGCGATTCGGGGCGGCAGGGGTCGTTATCCTCGGCCATCAGCGCGGTCGCGGCCAGGGCGGCGACGCCGGGCTGGCAGACGCCCATCATCGACGTGCCCGGCCCGATATGTTGCAGGAACTCGATCAGATATTCGGTATAGTCTTCGAGGTCGAACAACCCTTCCGTCACCGGCACGTTGCGGGCGTCGCGCCAATCGGTCAGATAGACGTCATGCGTTTCCAGCATCTTCGTGACCGTGCCGCGCAGCAGGGTCGAGAAATGGCCGGACAGGGGTGCGATCAGCAAGACTTTGGGGTCTTTGCCTTCGCTGCACCCTTCGCCATAGCGGCGGAAATGAATCAGGCGGCAGAAGGGTTTCTCGAACACGACTTCCTGCCGAACGGCGGCGGGTTGGCCATGCGCCTCGATGATATCAATGTCGAATTCGGGGCGACCATAGCGTTTGGTTGCCGTCTCGAACATCTCCAGCGACGCCGCCCATGTGCGCAGGGGCAGCGACCCGGCCCACGGATTGCGCGGGTCGTTGCAGGCTTTCAGGCCCGCTTCGGCCACTTGGCGCAGGGGGGCGATCGTGGAGTGAGTCCATTCATAGGCATGATACAGCATCGATACGTCCTGTCGTTCGTTGGGCATCAACCGGCCCTGACAATGGTATAATCGCCAGCGGTTGATAAGTGTACCCTAACGTCATTCATGCTGCACTGCAACAAAACACGTTTGCGACCCGTCACGGCAATCACCTGAAGGTCTTGCGCGCCTTCTATCCCACCCTCGTTATCCCCGCCCAAATGCACCTGCGCGGCTGCACAGTGCAACGGTTGGTCCGAGGGGTCATCTATTTGATTTCGATGAAGTATCTTGAAAATCGGACACACCAAATCGCCCCCCGCCCAGCGGCGGTGGTCCTCAAATCCGATGCCTGAAATCTGCACTCACGGAGGCGCTTTCATCCCCGCCAGCGCCATCAATGCCAATTCATGCACCTCCGCCAGCAGCAGATCGATGGGTCGCTTCCCGCGCTCCACATGCCCCGGCGGCCTGCCGGGGCGCATCACCCGCATCGGCCTCGCCATTCCAGCCTGCTTCCGCGCCAACCGCTTCGCCTGACCCGAAATGTCATTCATCGCAGCAACCAAGGCCTCGACCCGG
>CALJIU010000358.1 GCA_937974055.1 uncultured Neomegalonema sp.
CACGGGCAGACGGCGAGGCAATCGTCGCAGCCATAGATGCGGTTGCCCATCGCGGCGCGGAACTCGTGAGGGATTGGCCCCTTATGCTCGATGGTCAGGTAGGAGATGCAGCGGCGGGCATCCAAGCGGTAGGGCGCGGTAAAGGCCGCCGTGGGGCAGATATCGAGGCAGGCACGGCAAGAGCCGCAGCTATCCTTCCCGGCCTCGTCTTTCGGTAAATCGAGGGTGGTGAAGATCGCGCCCAGAAACGCCCAGGAGCCGACATCGCGGCTGACCAGATTGGTGTGCTTGCCCTGCCAGCCCAGCCCCGCCGCCTGCGCCAAGGGTTTTTCCATCACCGGGGCGGTATCGACGAAGACTTTCACCCCCGCACCCGTCTCCTCCACGATCCAGCGGGCCAGCCGTTTCAGGCGCTTTTTGATGCGGTCGTGGTAGTCGCGGTTGCGGGCATAGACGCTGATGGTGGCGCGGTCGGGATAGTCGAGGTTGGTGAGGGGATTGCCGTCGGGGCCGTAATTTTCTGCCAGCATGATGACGGAGCGGCATTCGGGCCACAGCGCAGTGGCGTCGGCGCGCCAGTCGATCCGCTCGGCCATCCAGCCCATCTCGCCATGATATCCCTCCGCCACCCATTCGCGCAGGCGCTCTCCGGCGGGGCGCATGGTGGCGGGGTCGGCAATGCCGATGGCGGCAAAGCCTTCCTCGCGGGCGCGGGTTTCGAGGGCGGGGCGTTCGATCATGGCTGCCTTCGTTGACGGGTTGCACGTGGTAGACTAGGTTAGTCCACCCAAGGAGGACCGACCCGTGAAATACAACATACACGAGGCGAAGACACATTTCTCCAAGATCGTCGCAGCGGTCGAGGCGGGGGAAACCGTCACCATCTGCCGCAACGGCACGCCGGTCGCGTCGGTGACGCCGCCGGCGGAGGCGAAGAAGGTGGATAATTCGCATCTATTCGGGTCGTGGGGGCCGCCACCTGCCTATACAGCGGACGAAAAGGATTTCGTAGGCCCGACGGATGATGATTTGCTGGACGAGATGGGGCTTTGATCCTGCTCGATACCCATGCCCTCGTCTGGATGCTGCGCGAACCGGACAAGATATCCGTCGGTGGGCGGCAGTGTATCGCGACATCGGGTTCGTTGGCTGTCAGTGCCGCAAGCCTTTATGAAATCGCATTGAAGGGTGGGCGAGGGAAATGGCCTCAGGTCGTGGGGATGCTCGAAGCCGATCTGGAAAGCCGGTTTTTGCAAGACGGTATCGCTGTTCTCCCCGTCACGGGCAGGGTCATGCAGCGCGCCGGGGCGCTGGACTGGGATCATCGTGATCCGTTTGACCGGATGATCGTGGTTACGGCGTTGGAGCAGGGTATTCCCGTCGTATCCAAGGATGTGACGCTCGATACGCTGGGCGATGCAGCGTTTCGGCGGGTTTGGTAGAAGTCAGAAATCCACATTCGCATAGTGATCCGCCGGGGGCAGGCCGGGCAGGTGGTCGGCCAGCAGGGGGCGGAAGGCGGGGCGGGATTTGATGCGCGCGTACCAGTTCTTCGCCGCCGGATAGTCCGACCAATTCACCGCACCGATATAATCGAGGCAGCTAAGATGCGCGGCGGCGGTGAAATCGGCCAGCGTCAGCGTCTCCCCGGCCAACCAATGGCGGTGATAGGCGAGTTGCCCGACATATTCGAGGTGGTGGCGCAGATTGGCGGCACCGACGCGGATGAAGGCGCTGTCCGGTTCGCCGTCGCGCTTGAGGCGGCGCATGACCTTCTCGACCAGCAATGTCTCGGTCACATCGGCGCGGAACCGCCCGTCGAACCACGCCACGATCCGCCGCACCTCCGCCCGCTCGGCCAAATCTTTCGGCAGCAGAGGGGTCTGGCGATAGGCTTCTTCGAGATATTCGCAAATGGCGTTGGAATCGACCACCGTGGTGCCGTTCACATCCACCAGCACGGGTGTCTCGCCCGCCGGGTTGCGGCGGACCAGATCGGGCGGGCGCTCCCACGGGCGGGTTTCGATCAGGTCGACGCCCAAGCCCTTTTCGGCCAGCGACAGGCGGACCTTGCGGCACCACGGGGAAAGGGGGAAGGCGTAGAGCCGTCTCGTCACGGCGCGTCTCCGATGTTGAAGCAGCGATGAGGGATAGCCGGGGGGCGGCGGGGGGTCAATCGCCCAAGAAGTGTTAAAATACTTAAAGGCGGCGCGGGTTTGAAACCGTCATAGTCTACACCTATAGTAACGGAAAGGGCGCGACATACCGTCGAAGGCATTGCTGCACCGACGATTCTATGCCCTGCTGATCCGCCATCTAACGACCCTTTGCGAGATAATCATGGATAGCCCCGTTACGCCTGAACCGCTGTCCATCGAGAATTGCGGGAAGGAACCGATCCACATTCCGGGACGGACGCAGTCTTTCGGCGTTCTGCTGGGGGGTACGCTGACCCTCGACCAGATTGCCTATTGCAGTGCGAATACGCCGGAATTGCTTGGGATCGAGCCGGGGCAATTGCTGGGGTCGGATTTCCGGGCGTTCCTCGATCCGGTCCTGCTGCACGATTTGCGCAACGCCTTGTCGACATCGAGTTCGCGGATGCAGCGTGAGCGGGTGGGTATCTATCCCGTTCAGGGGCGCGAGATGGAGGTCTATGTCCATCGCAATATCGACGACATGGTCATCATCGAGCTGGAACCGTGGGATGATGCGAATATCACGGCGCGGCCCATCGACCGGATGCGCAGCATTCTGGGGCGTGCCGGACAGGAAAAGGATCTCGTGCGCATGTTGCGTGTGGCCGTGATCGGGCTGCGGTCCCTGACCGGCTATGATCGGGTCAAAGCCTACCGCTATGCCCCCGATGGCAGCGGCGAGGTGATCGCCGAGGATCGCGATAGCGGGATCGACAGTTTTCTGGGCCTGCATTACCCGGCATGGGACGTGCCGCCACAGGCGCGGGCGTTGCAGCTTTTGAATTCCATCAGATTGCTGGGCGATGTCGAGCGTGAGCCGGTGCCTTTGCTGTCCCACGCGCCGGATGCGCCGCCCCTCGACATGTCGCTGGCGCATCTGCGCGGAATTTCACCGATTCACGTGCAGTACCTCAAGAACATGGGCGTCGGCGGCTCCTTGACCATCAGCCTCGTGGTCGATGGCGCGCTGTGGGGAATGTTGTCCTGTCACCACATGACACCCAAGATTATTTCGTCGGATACGCGCATTGTGGCGGAGTTGTTCGGTCAGTTCCTGTCGCTGGTCATTCAGCAAAAGCTGGAGGCGAGCGCCGCCGAGGCCCGCACCCGTGCCGCCGAGGCGCGGCGGCGGATCGTTGCCGAAACCGACTCGAACAACGATCTGATCAACGCCTTCAAGACCCTCGCCCCGATCTTCGAGGATGTGGTGGATTGCGATGGGCTGGCCATCGTCAAGGATGGCAAGACGCTGACGCATGGATCAACGCCCTCCGGTGATGCGATACGCTCCATTGCGCAGTGGAAGCCGGATGATGAAGACCTGATCGAAGGCAGCAACGGATTGCTGCATGACGGGTGGTGTGCGGAGGGCGAGTTGAACCGGACCGCCGGGTGTTTGGTGGTGCGGGCGACGGCGGCCTATCCGTTGCAGTTGCTCTTCTTCCGGGACGAGGTTGCCTATAACATCACTTGGGCCGGGAACCCGGACGCGAAGGAGATCGAGGACAGTCCCTTCGGGATGCGTATCACGCCGCGCGGTTCCTTCGCGGCCTTTCTCGAAGAGGTCAAGGGACGCTCGAAGGAATGGGAAAAGGATGATTTCGCCGCCGCGCGTGAATTGCAAATCCTGCTGACCCAGATCACGGCAAAGGGCGAGCGAGAGCAGTTGATGCGCCACAACGATCTTGTGACGCATCAGCGCCAACAGGATTTGCTGATCGCGGAACTGAACCACCGGGTAAAAAACATTCTCGCCCTGATCCGCTCGTTGTCGCGGCAGGCAAAAGCTTCTTCCGCCTCGCTCGAAAGCTATGCGCGGGCGCTGGAACAGCGGATCGCGGCGCTGGCCTCGGCCCATGACCTCGCCGTGTCGGGGTCGATGATCGGGGTCTCGCTGCGGGGCATCCTCGATACCGAACTTCAACCCTATCTGGGCGAGGGGGCGGCGCAGGTGTTGCTGACGGGGGAAACGGTCGGGCTGCGGGCGGATGTTGCGCCGATGATCGCGCTGGTCTTCCACGAATTGGTGACGAATGCCGCGAAATACGGCGCGCTGTCGACCGAAGATGGGATCGTGCGTGCGAAATGGACGGTGGATGACGAGGGCTTGCACTTTTCATGGAAGGAGTTGAACGGGCCACCCGTCAGCAAGCCGGAGCGGCATGGTTTTGGCCAGGCGCTGATCTCGAAGGCGATTCCTTACGAATTCGATGGGACGGTTGACCTTTCCTATGACGCATCCGGCGTGTCGATGATCTTTATGCTGCCCGCGAAAGCATTGGTCGATCTGGATGCGGAAACGCCGGTGAAAGTGGTCGGGTCGATTACCGAGATCACGAATGTCGCGCATGGCAAGACCGTGCTGCTGCTGGAAGACAATATGGTGCTGGCGATGGATATGGTCGACAGCATCACGCGGCTGGGGGCGAAACGCATCGAGACGGCGAATACGGTCGATGCGGCCTCGCGCGAGATCGAGCATACCGCCTTCGATTTTGCCGTGCTCGATATGAACCTGCGGGGGGTCGTGTCCTTTGACGTGGCGCTGCGCCTGCGTGAACAGGGCGTTCCCTTCGTCTTCGTGACAGGCTATGGCTCGCAAGTCGACATGCCCCACGCGCTGCGCGAGGTGGAAATCCTGACGAAGCCGATTGACGAAGGCTCGCTTTCGGTGGCGATCGAACGATTGCTGAAGCAAAAATAGCGATATTTGCCGTGGTGATGGCGGGTTGGGGGCGGTTTTATCTTGGGACGTCCGTTCTGGCTGCTGATCGCGCCTGTCGTTTTTCTCGTCTTATGGTCGGGTGGATATGCCGTGGCGAAGGTGGCGCTGCTGTACACCCAGCCGATGACCCTGCTGGTGCTGCGCTATGGCTGTGCGGTGGTGCTGATGGGGGTGTTGTTCGCCGTGCTGAGGCCGCCCCTGCCCGCGACACGGGCGGATTGGGGGCATCTGATCATCGTCGGGTTCTTGATCCAGACGGTGTATTTCGGGCTGTCCTATATCGCCTTTGGGCTGGGGGTCGCCGCCGGGACGATGGCGCTGATCATGTCGTTCCAGCCGATTCTCGTCGCCTTGGTTGCGCCCCGCTGGACGGGGGAGGCGGTGGGGTGGATGCGCTGGGGCGGGCTGGTGCTGGCGCTGGCGGGGACGGTGTTGGTGATCGCGTCGCGGGCGGCGGTGGAGCCGCCGTCTTGGGCGGGGTTCGGATTCGCAGCGGTGGCGCTGTGCGGGATCACGGGCGGGACGCTGTGGGAAAAGCGGTTCGGCCTGTCGCATCATCCGGTGACCACGCATCTGATCGGGTACGGGGCCGGGTTGATCGGCGTGCTGCCGCTGATGCTGGCGCTGGAGGATATGTATGTCGAGTGGACCGGGGCGTTCGTTGCCGCGCTGGCCTATCTGGTGGTGGGCAATTCGCTGATCGCGTTCGGCTTGCTGATGGCGATGGTGCGGGCGGGCGAGGTGTCGAAGGTGTCCGCCCTGCTGTTCCTCGTGCCGCCGGGGGCCGCGCTGATCGCGTGGGCGTTGAT
>CALJIU010000359.1 GCA_937974055.1 uncultured Neomegalonema sp.
CGGGGCGCGAAGCGCGCGATGCTCCTGCCCGTCTCTGCCCCCTTCCATTGCGCGATGATGGCCCCCGCCGCCGAGCGGATGGCCGAGGCGCTGGCAGGCACCGATATCGCCGCGCCGTCCCCCGCTCTCGTCGCCAACGTCAAGGCGCAGGCCGTTACCGACCCCGCCGAAATCCGCGATTTGTTGGTCGCGCAGGTCACGGGGTCCGTCCGCTGGCGCGAAAGTGTCGAATGGATGGCATCGCAGGGCGTTACCGATTTGGTCGAGTTGGGCGCGGGCAAGGTGCTGGGCGGCCTCGCCAAGCGCATCGACCGCTCCCTCACCGGCAGCAGCATCGGGTCGCCGGATGACATCGACGGGTTTCTCGCGTCGCTCTGAATACGTAACCGTCATCGTCGGACTTGTTCCGGCGATCCATCGTGTAGCACATGTTGACGTATGGACCTTTGGAACAAGTCCGAGGGTGAGATTCAAAAACTTGAAGGAACCGCCATGTTCTCCCTCGAAGGAAAGAAAGCCCTCGTCACCGGCGCATCGGGCGGGATCGGAGGGGCGATTGCTGAGGCGCTGCACGCACAGGGCGCGACGCTGGCCCTCTCCGGTACTCGCACCGGCCCGCTGGAGGAATTGCGCGACCGTTTGGGCGAGCGTGCCAGCATCCACCCTTGTAATCTGTCCGACATGGATGCCGTCGATGCGCTGCCGAAGGAGGTGGACGCCGCCCTCGATGGCCTCGATATCCTCGTCAACAATGCGGGCATCACGCGCGATAACCTCTTCATGCGGATGAAGGACGAGGAGTGGGATCAGGTCATCGCCGTCAACCTCACCGCCACCTTCCGCCTGTGCCGGGCGTCCTTGCGCGGGATGATGAAGCGTCGCTATGGCCGCATCGTCAACATCACCTCGGTTGTCGGCACGACCGGCAATCCCGGTCAGGGCAATTACTGCGCCTCGAAAGCGGGGGTCGTCGGCATGTCGAAATCGCTGGCGCAGGAGGTCGCGAGCCGTAACATCACCGTCAACGCGGTGGCCCCCGGCTTCATCGCCACCCCCATGACCGACGGCCTGACCGACGATCAGAAAGCGCGCATCTTACAGACCGTGCCCATCGGAAACTTGGGCGATCCGGTTGATGTTGCCGCAGCGGTCGCCTATCTGGCATCCAGCGAAGCGGGATACGTGACCGGCCAGACCCTCCATGTGAATGGCGGCATGGCGATGATCTGACCTCGTTTCCAATGCGTGGCCTTAAGCCAAACACCGTTTGAATTACGGCGCACGTATGTTAAGGACCGCCGAACTGGCCAATGGCCGGAACGGAATTTTAAGTGGGCGATGCCCGATCTGCGCCGGTGACTGAATGATCCGGGCTATGCGAAGGAACATGGAATGAGCGACGTCAATGAGCGCGTGAAAAAAATCGTCGTGAACTATCTCGGCGTCGACGAAGCGAAAGTCACCGAGAAAGCAAGCTTCATCGACGATCTGGGTGCAGACAGCCTCGACACCGTCGAGTTGGTGATGGCCTTTGAAGAAGAATTCGGCGTGGAAATTCCCGATGATGCCGCCGAAAAGATTCAGACCGTCGGCGACGCCATCGACTTCATCAAGGCGAACGTTTCCAGCTGATCGGCTGAACGTCACGATTACCAAAGGACGCCCGCACCCCGCGCGGCGTCCTTTTTCGTACCCGGTTGCGTAACGGGGCGGAAAAAGCGAAACACGATATATCGAACAACGCAGGGGGATACGCGCATGAGACGGGTCGTCATTACCGGAATGGGCATGGTTTCGCCCCTCGCCTGCGGGGTCGAGGAAACATGGTCGCGTCTGCTCGACGGTAAATCGGGCGCGGGAAAGATTGCCCGGTTCGACGCCTCCGACCTGTCCTGCCAAATCGCTTGCGAGGTCAAGAACGGCGATGGCACGGACGGTACGTTCAATGCCGATGACTGGGCCGAACCGCGCGAGCAGCGCCGTATCGACGATTTTATCCTCTATGCCATTGCCGCCGCCGAACAGGCGATCCGCGATGCCGATTGGATGCCGGAGGCGGAAGAAGACCGTTTGCGGACCGGCGTGATGATCGGGTCGGGCATCGGCGGCCTTGCCTCCATCGAACGCACGGCCATCGAGTTGAAAGAGCGTGGACCGCGCAAGGTTTCGCCCTTCTTCATCCCCGGCAGCCTGATCAACCTTTGCTCCGGTCAGGTCGCGATCCGGCATGGCTTTAAGGGACCGAATCATGCGGTCGTCACGGCCTGTTCGACGGGTGCCCATGCCATCGGTGACGCCGCGCGTATCATCAAATACGGCGATGCCGATGTGATGATTGCGGGCGGAGCCGAACAAGCGATTTGTCGTCTTGGGATCGTTGGGTTCATCGCCTGCAAGGCGTTGTCGACCGGCTATAACGACACGCCAGAGCGCGGCTCGCGCCCGTATGATGCGGGCCGTGACGGCTTTGTCATGGGCGAGGGTGCGGGCGTCGTGGTGCTGGAGGAATACGAGCACGCCAAGGCACGCGGCGCGAAGATCATCGCGGAGGTTGCAGGCTATGGCATGTCGGGCGATGCCTATCACATCACGGCCCCGGCCTCCGACGGCGATGGTGGCTTCCGCTCGATGCAGGCGGCCATGAATGATGCGGGCGTCGTGGCCGAGGATATCGGCTACATCAATGCCCACGGCACCTCGACCCCCCTTGGCGACGAGATCGAGTTGCGGGCCGTTACACGCCTGCTGGGTGATGCGGCGGAGGGGAAGGTGATGTCCTCGACAAAATCTGCCATCGGCCATCTGCTCGGCGCGGCGGGCGCGGTGGAGGCCATCTTTACCGCCCTTGCCATTCGCGACCAGATCGCTCCACCGACGATCAACCTCGACAATCCAAGCGTTGAGACGGTGCTCGACCTCGCGCCGCACGAGGCGAAGAAGACGCCGATCAAGGCGGCGCTGTCGAATTCCTTCGGTTTCGGCGGCACGAATGCTTCGCTGGTACTCAAGCAGGTCGAATAACCTCGCCGTATCCCCGGATGCGCTTCCTGAACGGAAGGCCATACCATGCGCCGCCTCCTCTCCGCTGTCTTCTCGCTGGCCGTCCTTGCCGCCATTACGGCGGCGGGGGTTTTCTATTACGGTCAGACCCGCTTCGATGCGCCCGGTCCCGCGCGTCAGGCGCTGGAGATCGAGATACCAGCCGGGTCGGGCCTCAATGCCATCGCCGCCCGGTTGGAGCGTGAGGGCGCAATCGAGAGCGGCGATATCTTTCGGTATGCTACCCGGTTCAAGCAGGCCGAGCGTGGCCTGCAAGCGGGCGAATACGAAATACCCCCCGCTGCCTCGATGGCCGATATCCTTGCCCTGTTGCAAAGCGGCAAGACCATCGAACGCCGTGTGACGATCCCCGAAGGCTTCACCAGTGCCCAGATCGTCGCGACCCTGAACGCGGCGCAAAACCTCGACGGTGAAATTACCACGGTCCCCGCCGAAGGTTCGCTCGCCCCGGAAACCTATTTCTATCGCAAGGGCGAAACCCGTGAGGCGGTGATTGCGCGGATGCGCGCTGCTCAGACCGCGATCATCGACGAGTTATGGGCGACCCGTGCGCCGGACCTGCCATTCGATACGAAGGAGGAGGCGCTGATCCTCGCCTCTATCGTCGAGAAGGAAACCGGCATCGGGTCAGAGCGCGCGCATGTGGCGGGGGTCTTCGTCAACCGGCTGCGAAAGAAAATGCGGCTTCAGACGGACCCCACGGTCATCTACGGCGTTACGAAGGGGCAGGGCATGGATCGCCCCATCACCCGTAGCGACCTTAAAGATGACAACCCGTACAACACGTATCTGATACCGGCATTACCCCCCGGTCCCATCGCTCATCCGGGCCGTGCGGCGATTGAAGCGACGCTGAACCCGAAGGAAACGAACGACCTTTATTTCGTTGCCGATGGTACCGGGGGACATGCTTTTGCGAAGACGCTGGCCGAACATAATCGCAATGTCGCGAAATGGCGTAAGATCGAGCGTGAGCGGGCGAACTGAGATAGCCGCCGCCAGTTGCGGTATCTGGTCTGTTGGATTTGTCGCTTATGCCATAATGGGTCGGATGCTTACTCCGCCGGAACGACCGCTGAGGCTGCGTCGCTGCTCAGGGCGATATGCGTCATTGCCGCGCCACCGATGATGGCCAGCAGGGCGACGAGCGGACCAATTGCCAGGGTCGATAGGCCCGTCAGACCAGCACCCACCGTGCAGCCACCCGCCAGGACGCCGCCGATACCCATGAGCACGGCCCCGGCGAGATAGCGCACGGTCTGTTCCGGCGTCTCGAAGCTTTCCAACCGTAATTCGCGGCGCAGCAGGGCGGATGCGAAAGCGCCCAAGAGCGCGCCGCCCATCACGGCCCCCGCGAAACTTGGCTGCAACGCCGTCGACGCCATGGTGTAGAACAACCCGTCCGACGCCCCGGCGGTGAAAGCCAAGCTCTCCGCCTCGCGTGGATCGAATTCATCGAATAGCAGCGCACCCGTCGCGAACCATCCGCCCACGACCAGCGCGCCAACGGCTACACCGGCCAGCGCCAGCCCGATGGACACCCGGCTGCGCCAGATCACCAGTGCCAGTACCGCGATAAGGGCCACTGCACCGGCTGCGGGCAACACCGACGATCCGCCCAGCGTCACCGCCGTCGCATCGGTAAAGGCAACCCGTGAACCGGCCAGCACTCCGCGCAGCGTTGCATACGCTGTCACTGCAAACACCAGCAGCACGAAGATTGCGCGCATATTGCCTTGCGCGCTCAATACCGTCAGGCGCGAGGCGCAACCGCGCGTCAGGACCATGCCCGCCCCGAACATCAGGCCGCCGACAACCAATCCGCCCAAGGGCAGGCTGTCACCGATGAAGCGCGTTTCCGCAAAATCCAGAAGCCCGAAGGACTGCAACGCCTGCGCCCCGATGATCGCCGTCAACAGCGCCAGCGCGTAAGCACCGGCCATCGGTGAGAGCACGCCGCGTGTGGTTCCGACCACCGCCGACCGCAGGCAAAAGCGAGAGGCTTGTGCCACCGCACCGAACAACACGCCCAGCACGATCCCCGCCAGCGGCAGGACCGTGGCCAGATCGATATCTTCGAACATCGTAAATTCGGTCAGCACGGCATTCCCCTCCATATTCGATATCTTGCATGTATGTGGGCGAATAAGGCTTGTCAAAACAGTGTTTTCGAGGGTTTCCCCGTGCTTTTCTAGCGCAGAAAGAACGTATGGAACGGTGTTCCATTCCCCGTCACCCCGCGTGACAGGGTGCCGGACCGCGCGCGGAAAAAAGACGAAAATTCTTTGCGGGCGTGGCGCATTCGAGCGGGATACGATAGCCCGGTTGCGAAGGAGGCTCCCGATGGTCCGTATCGCCGACGCCCACACCCTGCCACGCTGGCAGCGGCCCGAATCCCTGCTGATCGTGATGACCGTTGCGATGGCGCTCAGTTTCGACGTGTGGATGGCGCTGCTCAATAATTTTGCGGTCGAGGCGGCACAATTCGACGGGTCGGATATCGGCTGGATGCAGACGATCCGCGAGATACCGGGCTTTCTCGCCTTTGGTGCGATCTATGTGATCCTGCTGATGCGTGAGCAAACCCTTGCCTATGTCGCGCTGCTGCTGCTGGCCATTGGCGCGGCGGCGACCGGGTTTTTGCCCTCGTTCTGGGGGCTGGCGCTGACGACGATGGTCAGTTCCATCGGATATCACTATTTCGAGACGATCAATCAATCGCTGCAACTGCAATGGCTATCGAAAGAACGCGCGCCGCAGGTGCTCGGCAATTTGCGCGCCGTGGCCGCTGGGGTCGGGTTCATCGTCTTCGGCATGTTGATCCTTTGGGGCTTCACGACGCGGGGGGATGCCGCCGATCCCGTGCCGCTCGACTATCGCTGGCCGTATCTGATTGCTGGAACCCTCGCCGTTCTGCTGATCCTCGCCGCGATGGCGCTCTACCCCCGCTTTGAGGCACCGCACGCGCAGCGCAAGGAATTCCTGCTCAAGCGCCGCTATTGGCTCTACTATGCGCTGGTGTTCATGGGTGGGGCGCGGCGGCAGATATTTCTGGTTTTCGCCACCTTCATGCTGGTCGAGAAGTTCGGCTATGCCCTGCACGAGACTGCGGCGTTGCTGCTGGTGAATCAGTTCATCACGATGCTCGTTGCGCCGTGGATTGGCCTGTTGATCACCCGGTTTGGCGAGAGGATGGCCCTGACCATAGAGTATACGGGCCTGATCTGCGTTTTCTCCGGCTATGCGCTGATTTACTATCTCGACGTCAATCCGCTCTGGGCCGCGTTTTTGTATCTGGCCGATCACATCTTTTTCTCGATGTCGTTTGCGCTGAAAACCTACTTCCAGAAGATCGCCTCGCCCGAAGACCACGCCCCTACGGCGGCGGTGGCCTTCACGATCAACCACATCGCGGCGGTCTTTTTGCCTGCGGCCTTGGGCTATCTGTATCTGGTCGCCCCCGCAGGCGTCTTTATCCTTGGTGCAAGCATGGCGGGGGTTTCGCTGGTGCTGGCGCGGATCGTGCCGCGCCACCCAAGTGATGGTTTCGAGACGGTGCTGGCGGGGAAGGTGGCGGTGGCGGAATGAGTGACGTTTCCTATGACTTCGACGGGCGCGTGGCGTTGGTGACGGGGGGTAGCAATGGCATCGGTGCCGAGATTGCGCGCCATTACCATGCCGCAGGGGCCAAAGTGATCATCTGGGACATTGTAGAACCAGAAGCGCCCACGGTGCCGCACAGCTTTTCCAGCGTGGATATTTCAGACAACGCCCGGATCGAAGCCGCCTTACGCGAGGCCGTGGATCGGTACGGTCGCATCGATTTTCTGTCGCATAATGCTGGGTTCGCGGGGGCGACGCTTTCGGTGACCGATTATGATCCCGAATTATGGGCGAAGGTGGTCGAGGTGAATCTGGTCGGTACCTATTACGTTTGCCGGTCGGTCGTGCCGGTGATGCAGCAGTCGGGATTTGGGCGGATCGTCAACATGGCGTCCCTTGCGGGCAAGGAAGGCACGCCGAACGCTTCGGCCTATAGTGCGGCCAAGGCCGGGATCATCGCCTTTACCAAGGCGCTCGCGAAGGAGTTGGCGGAGCAGGATATCCGGGTGAACTGCATCGCGCCCGCCGCTATCAAGACGGAGATACTCGATCAGATGGCCCCGGAATTTGTGGATACCATGATCCAGAAATCCCCGATGAAGCGCCTCGGTACGACCGTGGAAGCGGCGGAGATGGTGATGTGGCTGAGTTCGACGGCTTGCACATTCAACTCCGGCGCCGTCTTCGATCTATCGGGGGGGCGGGCGACGTATTGAGTTACGCTTTCCCTTGACCCCGCGCGCCCGCGTTGCCAAATGCGTTGAATACCTGCCTTAAGAAAGACGACCCATGCCCAAGATTACCTATATCGAGCATTCCGGAACCGAACACACCGTCGACGTGGCCGTCGGCAACACGGTGATGGAGGGCGCGGTCAATAACGGCATCCCCGGTATCGAGGGCGATTGCGGCGGGGCGTGCGCCTGCTCGACCTGCCATGTCTATGTCGATCCGAAATGGGCCGATAAGCTGAAGGCGCAGGAGGATATGGAAGTCGACATGCTCGATTTCGCCTATGAGCCGAACGAGACGTCGCGCCTCGGCTGCCAACTCCCCGTCACGGCGGAGATGGATGGCCTGATCGTGCGGATGCCTGAGAAGCAGCTTTGATATACGCTGGTGGCCTCGCAAGGGCTGTCTTGCGGGGTATTTGTACCGTGATCGGTGCCATTCTGGTATTTATTGGCCTGATAGTGGGATCTGCAATACTGGATGCGAGGGACGACCCCTACGTAGTGCCGTCCTTCGGCGATCCGACCGACCGCTATCCTCATGCAGTACTCGGTGACGATATTGAGTACGGCTCCTTGATGTTTCCCCGCTACAAGGATGGTGGCATCATCGGGTATAAGAAACTGACTTTATCCGAAAAACGGGTTTTCGAGGATATCGCTCCGCGCGCCGCATTCCTCGAACCGGGTGATATCCGCCAGATCGTCGTCGTAGAGTCTCATAGCGAACTTGGTGCGCAACTCGCGGTCTACGAGGACTCGGAGGTCGGTGGAGCGCCTGCTCCCTACAAACGCGCTGCCACCCCCCATATCGGCCAGCGCAACCGCTGGCTTGCCCCCGCCGCGATTGCCGATTTCGACGGGGATGGCATTAACGATATCGCTTATGTCGAGACGCCGCACCTTGCGGGTATTCTCAAGATCGTGACGTTGCGGGGCGATGAACTCGTGCCCATCGCCACCCCGCGCCCCGGTTTCTCGAACCACCGCATCGGGCAGGATTTTATCACCAGCGACGTGCGCATCTGTGATGGCGTCACCGAATTGCTGCTCCCCTCCCTCGACTGGACCACCCTCATGGCCGCGCGGCTGGTGGATGGTGAGATCACCGCCCGCCCGCTGCCGCATCCGCCCTCCCGCGAAGGGATCGTTGCGGCGCAGGCTTGTGAGGGATAGCTTGATCCGCCGTGCATCTGGGCCATTTGCGTCGGTTGAACCTGTGAACGGAAAGCCCCCATGTCGAGCGATGCTAAACTGACGCAAGGCTCGATTGCCGGGCATTTGATCCGGCAAACCTTGCCAATGATCTTGGGGATTAGCTGCATTATCGGCGTGGGGCTGGTGGATGCGTATTTCATCGGCAAACTCGGCCCTGATCCGCTTGCCGCTGTCAGCTTTCTGTTTCCCGTCATCACCGCCCTGTCCAGCTTGGGCGTTGGGGTTATGGTGGGGATCAATTCGGTGATTTCGCGCACGCTCGGCGCGGGGGATGTCGAAAAGGCGCGTGAACGGGCGGCACAGGGTATCGTTTTTGCCTTTGTGGTTGGTCTGCTGATTTCCGCCCTGTTGCTGGTCTTTTCCGATGCGCTCTTCACCGCGATGAATGCCTCCGGTGACTTGCGCCCGTTGATCTGGGAATACGTCGTGCCGTTTGCGATGGGCTTTCCGTTCTTGCTGGTCGCGATGGGGGCGAATGGCGTGTTGCGGGGGCAGGGGGATGCCATTCGGTCGTCCGCGATCCTCGTGCTGTCGGCATTCATCAATGCGATACTCGATCCGCTGCTGATCTTTGGCATTGGTCCCTTTCCCGAACTCGGCATCGCCGGGGCGGGGTACGCGGTGATGGTCGCTTATATCGTTTCGGCGGCGATGGGGCTGTGGTTCGTTACGACCAGCGACCTGCGGTTCGATCCGAAGCAATGCCGCACCATCGCATCGACGCTGGAGGGGATGCGCGAGATTGGGCGCGTCGGTGCGCCCGCTGCCCTCGCCAATGCGGTCAATCCGGCGGGTTTGGCCGTCCTGACCGCCATACTGGCCACGCATGGCGATAGCGTGGTGGCGGGCTTTGGTGCGGCGAGCCGGTTGCAGGCTTTTGCGGTTGTGCCACTGCTGGCCATGTCGTCGTCCATCGGTCCCATCGTTGGCCAGAATTGGGGGGCGGGTCGTGCCGACCGCGCCCGCGCTACGCTGCGCCTATCGGGGCTGGTTTGCGTCGCCTACGGGGTCGCGGTTGCCGTTCCGCTGGTCGTGTTTCGTCAGCAGATCGGCGCGATCTTTACCGATGAACCGGCGGTGATCGACAGTATCGCGCGCTATCTGCTGATCGCATCGGGCGGGTTTTTTGCCTATGGTCTGCTGGTCGTCTCGAATGGTGCGATGAACGCCATCGACGTTTCGGGCAGGGCGCTGGCGGTCAGTGCGGGGCGCGTGCTGCTGGTGATGGTGCCGCTTGGCTGGCTTGGCTCGCGCATGGTGGGGCCGGATGGGGTGTTCGGGGCCGAACTTGCGGCGAACCTGATCGGTGGCTGCCTCGCCTTCTGGCTGGCATGGCGCGCGATGGGCGACCCAAAGTCTGCGCCCGTCACCGCCCCCGCTTGACGCGCTGCGCCCGTGCGGCAAGATATGCTGCACAAGGAGAGCGCCCATGACCCCCCGCGACCGTATCACCGCCGCCCGCAACGCTATTGACGCCCGTGAGGGTGAGATTAAAGCGTGGGCGCATCTAGATTGGGATGCGGTCGAGGCGCAGGTGCAGACCGTCGAGGCGATCCCAGAAGACCGGCGTGGTCCGCTATGGGGGATGCCCGTCGGGGTGAAGGATATCTTCGACACGGTTGATTTTCCCACCAGCGAAGGGTCGCCCATCTACGCGGATAACCGCCCGTCGACGGATGCCGCCTGTGTCGCGGTGCTGCGTGCGGCGGGGGCGATTATCCTTGGCAAGACCGTCACGACCGAACTTGCCTATTTCACCCAGAACGGCACGCGGCACCCCATGAACTCCGCCCATTCCCCCGGCGGATCGTCCAGCGGATCGGCGGCGGCGGTGGCGGCGGGTATGGTGCCGCTGGCCGTGGGGTCACAAACGGCGGGATCGGTTTGCCGCCCGGCGTCTTTCTGTGGCGTGGTGGGGTTCAAGCCGAGCCACGGCCTGATCCCGCTGGCGGGGACGAAATCGTTCTCGCCCAGCCTCGACACGGCTGGCGTGTTCGCGCGCAGTGTTGCCGATGTCGCGGCTATGGCAGGGGTGATGACGCGCAATGACTGGCAAGGAACCCCGGCGGAGCAGCCGCCCCGCATCGCCCGCTTCGGTGGCCCGGAGCGCGAGGCGGCCACCCCTGTGGCGCTGGCGGCGGTTGATGCCGCGCTCGATGGTCTGACCGTGGGCGAGGCCAATCGCGCGGCTGCGTTCTCAGACCTGATCGACCTGCAATTGCGGATCATGCGGTTCGAGATGCGCCGCGAATCGGAATGGGAGGTGCAGACCGCCTTCGATCAACTCAGCCCAGCCTATCAGCAGCTCATGCGTGACGGCGAGGCGATTACGGCGGCGACCTACGCGCAGGATTGCGCCACTCTGCTGAAGGCGAAGGCGGCAATCGACGATTTGTTCGGGGATGCGGAAATTCTCGTTCAGCCCAGCGCGCCGGGCGAAGCGCCGCTGTATGAGGACGGAACGGGCGATCCGGTGATGAACCGCGCGTTCACTTTGCTCGGCCTGCCCGCCATATCCATTCCTTGCGGAACGGGACCGGCGGGCTTGCCGCTGGGTCTGCAACTCGCCGCCCGACCCCACCGCGACAAGTCGCTGTTGCGCGTCGCGGCATGGTTCGAGCGGCGGTTAGCGGGTTCTACAGCTTGAAGCAGGCGATCCGATCACCGGGGAGTGGGATCTCGACGCCGCCGGATGCCTTGCAGTTGTCGCTCTGCTGCTGGTTCCAGCTCGATGCGGGCAGGACGGTGCCATCCTCGACGACGTAGACCGTCACATCTTCCTCAAGCGGGGCGGCATTGGCCGCACCAGTCGGTGACGTACCCACGAACGTTGCCGCCTGTGCGGGGGTGATGCGGGGCAGGGCGTCCAGCGCGCTCTGCTCTTCGACGGGCAGCAGGCCCAGCCGTCCCGTCGAGGTGACCGCATCGGCCACACCGGGGCTGACGATGGCCAGCGTTTCAGTGCTGCCGAGCGATGGTGAGAGCGGCTGGGTCTGGGGCGCGGATTCGGAAACGGTCACCGATTGCGCCAGCGCAGGTGAAGCGGCCAGTGCGGTACCGATGAGAATCACGAATTTCAGGGACATTGCAAAACCTCCTTGTGAACGCGGTCCTGCGATCTGGACCTGTCAGTAATCGAACAATTATGGGGCAGGACGCTGCAAGCGCCAAACCACTTTTCCGTAACTGGTGTGTCCCAAGTGTAAAATAAAGGGGCGGGCGGTTCCGTATTGAAACCGCCCGCCCCATCAAATCCCGTCAGTACCGCCGTAGAGGATCAATTCGTCTCGACGGCTTTCTTTTCGTCTTTCTTGGCCGTCTCGGCATTTTCTTTCTCGGTTTCGGCCTTCTCGTCGTCCTTGGATTTGGAATCGGCGGGTTTTTCGTCGGACTTGCCGGTTTTCTCGCCCTTGGCCCAATACCCCTCGTAGACCTCGCCCGTGGCGTAGCGCATGGTGCCGTAGCCGTGGCGCTTGCCGTCGAGGAATTCGCCTTCATAGAGGTTGAAGGCTTCGCCATTGGGGTATTTTGCGACGCCCTTGCCGTGCATCAGGCCCTTGCGCCATGTGCCGGTGAATTCGAATCCGTCATCGGCGATGGTGATCGAGCCGGTGCCGTGGCGCAAACCTTCGCTGAATGCGCCGGTGTAGATGGTGCCGTTGGGGTATTTTGCGACCCCTTCGCCATGTTGCAGGCCATCGACCCAATCGCCGTCGTATTCATATTCGGCCTTGGTCACCATGCGGCCCTTGCCGTGGTGGACGGTGTCCTTGAATTCGCCCTCGTAGACAACGCCGTTGGCATAGGTCGCCTTGCCCTTGCCCTCGATGCGGCCCTCGGCCCATTCGCCGGTATATTCGCCGCCATCCTCGTAGATGATCGTGCCGATGCCATGCGGGGCACCATCGACGAAAGCGCCGGTATAGGTCGAGCCATTGGGGTATTTTGCCTCCCCCTGACCCTCAATCTGACCATCGACCCATTCGCCGGTATATTCGTAGCCATCGGGCAGGACGAAGGTGCCCTTGCCGTGCTGCTTACCATTGACGAAATCGCCGGTGTATTCACCGCCGTCCTTGTAGGTGATTCTGCTCTGCTCCGGCGGCTTTCCCGATGATTGGGCAAAAGCGCCAGTTACACCCCCCACGCCCAGTGACATGGCGGTGATTCCGATCAACAGCAGGTTTCTCATCTATCTCTCAGCCCTACCTTGCAAAAACATGCGGCGGTATAGTCCAGCCCGGTTAACGTAGCGGATAGCGCGAGCAAAAGGCAATGTCGATGCATTGTGCGTGGCCTTCTTTGTTGCCAATTACACTCGCGCGGCATTGCCCCCCTGTCCACCCGACGATATCACGCCATTTCCTGCATGAAACGCGCCGCGAACGGAGACTTACATGACGGATCGGATCAAAATTGCGGCAGCGCAGCTGAATGCCGTTGTCGGTGATGTCGCAGGCAATGCGGCGCGGGCGCGGGACGCGCATGGGCAGGCGCGCGAGGATGGGGCGGATTTGCTGGTGCTGCCCGAAATGTTCATCGGCGGCTACCAGTTGCAGGATCTCGTTCGCAAACCCGCCTTTATCGAGACATGCCGCCGCGAAGTCGCCGCCCTTGCCCTGGCCACGGCGGATGGCCCGGCCATTCTGATCGGTTGCCCGCTCTATGAGGAAGGGCTGGTCTTCAATGCCGTCTACCTGCTGCGCGATGGCAAGATCGACACGGTTTTCCGCAAGCATGAATTGCCCAATTACGGCGTTTTCGACGAGAAACGCTTCTTCGTTCCCGGCCCCGCCCCCGGCCCCGTGACCATTGCGGGGGTGCGGGTGGGGGTGGCGATCTGCGAGGATGCGTGGTTCCCGGATGTGGCCGAAACGCTGGTCGAGACGGGGGCGGAGATCATCGTCGTGCCGAACGGCTCGCCCTATGCGCGTAACAAGCATGATGTGCGCATGAATGTCATGGTCGCGCGGGTGGTGGAGACGGAATTGCCGTTGCTGTACCTCAACCTCGTCGGTGGGCAGGACGATCAGTGCTTCGACGGCGGCAGCTTCGTCCTCAACCCCGGCGGTGAACTCGCGATGCAAGCGCCGCATTTCACGGAGGCGCATCTGACCTGCGATTTCGTGCGGGGCGATGATGGATGGGTCTGCGACCCTGGGCCGAAAGCCACGGTACCGGACGAGTGGGAAGCCGATTATCACGCGATGGTCTTGTCGCTGCGCGACTACGTGCTGAAGAATGGGTTCGAGCGCGTGGTTCTCGGCATGTCGGGCGGTGTCGATTCGGCGCTGGTCGCGACCATTGCCGCCGATGCGCTGGGACCGGAGAACGTGTGGTGCGTGATGATGCCATCGCGCTACACCTCCGAGCATTCGCTGGAGGATGCCGCCGAATGCGCCAACCGCATCGGTGCGCCGTATATCTCGGTTCCCATCGGTCCCGGCGTCGATGCCATCGGCGGTACGCTGGCCGATCTGTTCGAGGGGACCGAACCGGGCATCGCGGAGGAGAATATCCAGTCCCGTTTGCGCGGCCTCTACCTCATGGCGCTGTCGAACAAGTTCGGCCATTTGCTGCTGACCACCGGCAACAAGTCTGAGGTCGCGGTGGGATATGCCACGCTGTATGGTGATATGTCGGGCGCGTATAACCCGTTGAAAGACCTGTACAAGACGCGCGTGTTCGAGACATGCCGCTGGCGTAATGCGAACCATCGCGACTGGATGCTCGGTAACGAGGGCACCGTGGTTCCGCCGCGCATCATCGACAAGCCGCCCTCGGCGGAGCTGCGCGAGGACCAGAAGGACGAGGATTCGCTGCCGCCTTACGAGGTGCTGGACGATATCCTGTTCCGTCTGATCGAGGGGGATGCGAAGATCGAGGATATCATGCGCGCGGGCCATGATCGCGAGACGGTGGAGAAGGTCGCGAATCTGCTGCGCAATTCCGAATTCAAACGCTTCCAGTCCGCGCCCGGCACCAAGCTATCGCCGCGCGCTTTCTGGTTGGAGCGGCGGTATCCGCTGACCAATCGGTTCCGTGATCGGCTGCATGTGACGGAAGGGTGAGAAGGGAGCGGGCGGTTTGCGCGACCCCGCCATGCTGTGGATGTGAAATGAAGGCATGAAAAAAGGGCACGTGAGCGCCCTTTTTTCTTTCTCGTGGATGCGGTCACGCCGCATTCGGTCGATTCAGCCGCCGGTGATTTTGGCGATGATGTCATCGACGGAGAGGCCAAGCCCTTCGAGCATCGAAAGATCGATCCCTTTGTCAGCCAACATGGCCGTGACGCCCTCGGTATCCATTCCTTCGATAGCCGAAGCGTCGATCCCGTTTTCGCTCAACTTGCCCATGATGTCGCCCAGCCCGCCAAGGCCACCCAGCATATCTCCCAAACCCATGATTTTCTTCCTTCGATAGAATGAAAAATGCCCCTTGCGTAAAGGGTAGTTAGGAAATGCTAATCGATTGTTAAGCGTGTTTGCGAGCGTTTATGGCGGTTTGCGGTCAGCTTTTTCAGCGAACCTTGGTTCGTCAAAATCTCTACATGTTTGTTGGTCGCGTTTTCGAACCGCAGAACCGGTTCCCGCTTTTGCTGCAAACGCTTTAGTGTCACTCGCCGGATTGTCGGGCTTGACATTCGGTGAATTTTCGTGTCGTTTGTTCTTGTTTTGTTTTTAAACGAGGATGCGCACTACCCATGAGTTGGACCCGCTGCATCGAGATCAACCGCGAAGATTTGCTGCCCATTGTGGCGCAGATTCTCGCGATGCTGGGCGGTGGCGAGGTGTTGCTGCGGCATATGCATCTGGCGATTTTGGCGCTGTTGCGTCCAGCGGAGTCGACGCTGCGACGGCTTATCGAGATTGCGGCGAAGGATATCGTGGTGAAGCCGCGCGCGAAGCGTTCGCCGCCTTCGGATGGTATTCCGAAGGGGTCTGGTGGGCGGAAGCCGGTCTTTGTCTTGATGGACCCTCGCAAGGAGGTTGGGCCGCCGAAGCGGAAGACCGCTCCGGGATTTGGGCCGAATGTGCGGGGATTCGATGACCTAGACGTTTCGCCGCCGAGGCGGGTGGAGATTTTGCCGGATGATCCGGTATCTGTTGCTGCCTTGCGCCGCCGGGTCGAGGCGCTGGTCGCGGCGATGAATGATATTCCGGGGCAGGCGAAGCGGCTGGCGAGAAAGCGGGCCGGGATGGAAAGGCCGATGCGGGTTATGCGTCCGGGCAGACCGCCGGGGCATGTGGAGCGGGGCAAACGGCCCATCGATTTGCTGCTGGCGGAGGTGCATCAATTGGCACTGATGGCGCTGGCGGGGATGAAAGCGCCTCCGTGATCTGGGGATAGGTTTCAGGGTCCGAATTTGAGGCCACCGCCGTTGGGCGGGGGTGATTTGGTGTGTCCGCT
>CALJIU010000360.1 GCA_937974055.1 uncultured Neomegalonema sp.
TTTCAGGGATTGCTCCATCTTCATCGCTTCCATGACCGCCAGCGTCTGACCCGCCGTCACGGCATCTCCGACCGCCGCCGATACCTGCCGCACCACCCCCGGCATCGGTGCCATTACCGCATCACCACCCGGCCCGGCACCCGCCGCCACCGCCAACGGATCGACCACACCAAAGCGCAGCGATTGTCCGTTCATAATGACGATCACATCGTCATTCCGCCACAGCGTTTCTGCCCGTATGCGTCGCCCGTCGATCTCGATCTGATCGGCATCGCCAAACACGACATCGCGCACCGTCCCATCGACCTTCACGCTGTAGCGTCCCGGACCATGCACGCGAATGCTCGCATCGATTGGCGTATCGTCGCGCATGATCGTCACGACCTGCTGCGCGATACCCCAAGCGCGAAACCCGGTCAGCGATTTCCAAGGGTCACCATCCGCTTCACCGGGCAAGCCCATTGCCGCCAAGGCGGCCAATGTCATCGCTTCGGGCGGCACGGGTTCAACCGGCGCCAGAACATCGATTCCCCGCTCGATCAATCCCGTATCGACGCGCCCGGCGGCGAAATCCGCATCCGCTGCCAAGGCACGCAGAAAGTTGACATTTGTAACGGTCCCAGCGATGCGCGTCGCATCCAGAGCCGTGCGCAGCTTGGCCAACGCCGCTTCGCGGGTGCGGTCATGCACCGTCACCTTTGCGATCATCGGGTCGTAATGACTCGTGACCGTATCGCCCTCGCGCACCCCCGTATCGATCCGCGCAATGCCCTCCGGCATCACCAAACGCTCCAACCGTCCCGTGGCGGGCATGAAGTTATTCGCCGCATCCTCGGCATAAATCCGCGCCTCAAACGAATGGCCGAAGAACTCCAATTCATCCTGCTTCGGCGCGACTTTCTCGCCCGCCGCCGCACGGATTTGCCATTCGACCAGATCGACGCCGGTAATCGCCTCGGTCACCGGATGCTCGACCTGAAGACGGGTATTCATCTCCATGAAATAGAATCGATCCGTGCGCAGCCCGTCGCTGGCATCGACCAGAAACTCGACCGTTCCCGCCCCTTCATACCCGATGGACGCCGCCGCGCGCACCGCCGCCTCGCCCATCGCCGCCCGCATTCCGGCGGTCATGCCGGGGGCGGGGGCTTCCTCGATCACTTTCTGATGGCGGCGTTGCAGCGAACAATCGCGCTCGAACAGGTAGACCGGCGGATTGTGCTTGTCGGCAAAGACCTGCACCTCGATATGCCGGGGCTGCAACACGTATCTTTCGATCAGAACATGCCCGTCGCCAAAACTCGCCTCACCCTCGCGCTGTGCTGATTCCAGCGCCTCGGCAAATTCCTCGCGCACATCGACTCGGCGCATCCCCTTGCCGCCACCGCCAGCCCGCGCCTTGATAAGCACCGGAAACCCGATTTGCGCGGCCTCCCCTGCCAGAAAGCCCGGTTCCTGATCGGCCCCATGATACCCCGGCACGACCGGCACCCCGGCCTCGACCATCAAACTCTTCGCGGCATCCTTATGCCCCATCGCCCGGATCGCACTCGCGGGCGGGCCGATGAAGACGATGCCTTCCTGCGCCAATCGATCCGCAAAAACAGGGTTTTCCGACAGGAATCCATACCCCGGATGCACCGCTTCGGCCCCCGTACGCTTGCACGCATCGATGATCGCCTCGATCCGAAGATAGCTCTCCGCCGCTGGCGCAGGGCCGATCCGCACCGCCTCATCTGCCGTCGCTGTGTGCAGGGCGTCGGCATCGGCATCGGAATAGACCGCGACCGTCTTTATACCCATCTGGGCCGCACTGCGCATGATGCGACAGGCAATCTCGCCCCGGTTCGCGATAAGGATCTTGCTGAACATCGATGCTCCGACCATTGCGTTAACGTGGCGGGACATTGCCCTGTGCTGGCGCATGGTTGCAAGGGCATCGTCGCAAAACCATCACAGGGCATCCGATATAAGACTGTTGCCGCTCAGGTATTTTCCAGTCTAGCGTCGTGACACGGAAAATCATTCTGACCACGCGGAGAACAGTATGACCGACATGACGACATTCGAGAAACTCGCGAACGAGGGGCGCATGTCCCGGCGCGAGTTCATTCAGGCAGGCATCGCAGCGGGCGTAACGGTCGCCGCCGCCTCCACAGCCTTCGACAAGGCAATCGCGGCCACGCCCAAAAAAGGCGGCACCTATATTCAGGCGCTCACCGGCGGTTCGTCCTCTGACAGCCTCGACCCCGCGACGATCCTCGACAGCTTCATGATCAACGTCTCGTCCGGTCAGCTTCGCAACAACTTGACCGAGATCGGCCCAGACAATCAGCTACGCGGCGAACTGGCCACCAATTGGGATGCAACGCCAGACGCCAAGGAATGGACCTTCGCGCTGCGCAAGGGCGTCGAATTCCACAACGGCAAGACGATGACCGCCGAAGACGTCGTTCAGTCGATGCAGCACCACATGGGCGCGGATAACAAATCCGCCGCCAACGGCCTGATGAAACAGGTCGAGGAGGTCAAGGCCGACGGCGATAACGTCGTCTTCACCCTGTCCGGCGGCAATGCCGACTTCCCCTTCATCCTTTCGGATTACCACATCAATATCTGCCCCGCCAAAGACGGCGGCGGCATCGACTGGGAATCGAGCGTCGGAACGGGTGCCTACAAGCTGGACGAATTCGATGCGGGCGTGCGCGTCAACGTCTCGCGCAACCCCAATTACTGGAAAGAGGATGCGGGCTGGTTCGACGAGGTGCAGAACCTCTTCGTCGCCGATGCCGCCGCGCGTACCGCCGCCGTGCGTACGGGCGAAATCCACTCGATGTCCAATATGGATATCGCCACCGCGCCCCTGCTGGCCCGTGACAAGAACGTCAAGGTCGTGCCCACCTATGGCAACAAGCACGTCGTGCTGCCCATGGATTGCCGCGCCGATCCCTTCACCGACAACCACGTCCGTCTCGCGCTGAAATACGCCGTCGACCGTGAAGAGATGCTGGAGAAGATCACCCGTGGCTTCGGCGAGGTCGGCAACGATTTCCCAATCGGTCCCGCCAACGTCAACCGCGCGACCGCCGAAGAAATCCCCCAGCGGATGTTCGACCCCGACAAAGCGAAGTTCCATCTCAAAAAGGCCGGAATGGACAACCTGTCGCTCAAGCTACACCTCGCCGATTCCGCCTTCGAGGGCGCGGTCGATGCGGGTCAGCTTTACTCCGAAAGCGCCAAGAAGGCAGGCATCGACCTACAGGTCGTCCGCGAGCCAGAGGATGGCTACTGGTCCAATGTCTGGATGAAAAAGCCGTTCCTTGGCGGCTACTGGGGCGGACGCCCGACCGCCGACTGGATGTTCAGCCAGGTCTATCAGGCCGGTGCCGAATGGAACGAAAGCTATTGGGATAACCGCACGTTCAACAAGCTGCTCATCTGGGCACGCTCCGAATTGAACCCCGAAAAACGCCGCGAAATCTACGTCGAGATGCAGCAGATCTGCCACGACGATTGCGGCTCGGTCATCCCGATGTTCATGGCCTACACCCACGTTATCCGCAACGAGATCGGTATGCCCGAACAGGTCGCGTCCAACTGGGAACTCGACGGCCACAAGAACGCCGAACGCTGGTGGATGGTCTAAGACTTACACTAAAAAAAATCCCTCTCCCAGCGATGCCGGGGGAGGGAATATTACCATTCGTTGCTTCAGAGTCGTATTGAAGAACGTCAGTTTTTACATCCGTTCTTGTCGCATGTAATACGCTCTGATGTGGCCACCCAGTGGGTAGAATGCTCTTTAGTATCGAAACCGCATCCAGTTGTTCCGCCTTTCGTTCCTTGATGGACAACTCCCGTAGGGGTATGTTTCACAGCCATAAGTAGAACTCCCTAGTTTATAAAATTTTTAGGACCCAAAAATTGCATGCAGAACAAAATAGCGCAACACCAAAATGCACCTCAATGTAGTTCTATGAAAAAATACACCCTTATGATTGCTCGGAAAAATTAGTTGCAACGTATCAGTAACAAAAGGAACCACCCCAATGGACGCCGCCTTTTCCCGCCGCAACCTGATCGAACCCGCCGCCCTGCGCGGGATGATGAAGCGGTCCGATTTGCGCGGCGCGGTGCAGGCTGGTTCCCATTTCGGCGCGATCCTCGCGACCGGCTGGCTGCTGTCGCAGGCATGGGGCACCCTCTGGGCCATCCCCGTCTTCATCGCCCACGGCACGCTGATCAACTTCCTCTACGCGGGCCAGCATGAGCTTTCGCACAACACCCCCTTCAAGACCAAATCCCTGAACGAATGGGTGGGCCGCTTCATCGGCTTTCTGATGCTGTACCCCCGCACCTTCGACCAGATCCAGCACCACGCCCACCACCAACATACGCAGGATTGGGAGAAAGACGGCGAACTCGTCCGCCAGCCCTATACCCTGCGCAGCTACCTACTCTGGGTCCTCGGCCCAACCTACTGGTGGTCCCGCGTCACCCGCATCGCGCGCCTGACGCGCGGCGTGGTCGTCGAGCCGTATATCCGCCCCGATCAGGAGGCAACGGTCATCCGCGAGGCCCGCATCCACACCGCCCTCTACGCCGCCATCGCACTGGCGTCGGTCGCCACGGGCAGTTGGTTCGCCGCAATCTACTGGCTCGCACCCATGCTCCTGACCAAGCCAATCCACCAATTGCAAAACACCATCGAACACCTCGGCCTCAGCCACGAGAACGACATCCTCCAGAACACCCGCTCGACCGACACCAACGCCGTCATGCGCTGGATGTGCTGGAACATGCAGTACCACACCGCCCATCACAGCTTCCCGGCGGTCCCCTTCCACGCCCTCAAGGGCCTGAACGACACCATCGAGACCCGTATCGGGCATGAGGTGCATCGCATGAGTTACATCGAATTCCAGATCGAGGTGATCCGAAAGCTGTGGGGCGGGAAGTCCGAAGCCGACTACCCCAGCGACGACGTCTGGATCGCCCGCGACCCACGCGGCGGCGTGATGGTGGTGGATTGATGAATGCTCACCCTGCCCCGGATTTGGATAGCCCCGCGCAGCGGCGGGGCCTCGCGGAACATCGCACTGACCATCGAGGCCCCGCATCTTCGTGCGGGGCAGGTGCATGACCGACCTCCGCGTCTTCCAATCCCT
>CALJIU010000361.1 GCA_937974055.1 uncultured Neomegalonema sp.
TCCTTCGTCTGGCGGCAATAGCGCGAGGTATACTCACGATCCCATCTCGAACTCGAACGATAAGACCCGCAGCGCCGATGATACTCTGGCTCAAGCCACGGGAAAGTAGGTCACCGCCAGACTAATGAAAAACGGTCAAAGTAGCTCTCAACACACTATACGCAAATCGCCCCCGTCCATAACAAGACGGGGGCGATTTGCGTTCCAAAACCAAACAATCACACACAAAATTAAATTGATGAATAGGGAAGGGGATACGCTTCAAGTGGGCGATACCATATCGAGAAAAACCCCCTCCAAACCCGCTTCCGAGGTCGTCACGTCGCGGATCTCGATCCCTGCGGAATGGGTGAGTTCGAGGAGCGTTCCGAGACTGGCCTCGCGGCGTGAATAGGTGATTGCGAGGGCACCATCAGGGGTGATGGTGGTCTCGATGGCCGCTTGTGATGCAAGGGTTTGCGGGACGGTCGAAAGCGGCGCGACGGGAACGATAGTGACGGTCTTGCGGTCGAGACGGCCCAGCAGCGCATCTTTGGATTCATCCGCAATCACCGTGCCGTGGTTGATGATGGCGATGCGGTCGCACATCTCCTCGGCTTCTTCGAGGTAGTGGGTGGTCAGGATGATCGTGACGCCACCCGCGTTCAGCTCGCGCACGTAATCCCAAAGCTGACGGCGCAAGTCGATATCGACCCCGGCAGTCGGTTCATCGAGGATGAGGACGGGGGGCGAATGGGCCAAGGCCTTACCGATCAACAATCGCCGTTTCATGCCGCCCGATAGGGAACGCGCGCCGACATTCATCTTGTCACCAAGGCCAAGTGCGGTGAGCAGGCTTTCGGTTCGACGGTCTGCGGGTTTCACGCCGTAGAGGCCGGCTTGGATTTCCATCGCCTCGCGCGGGGTGAAGAAGGGATCGAGGTGCAGTTCCTGCGGAACAACGCCGATGGAGGCGCGGGACATGCGGGGATTGGTATCCTGATCGAAGCCCCATATCCGCACCGATCCGCTGGTCTTGTTGACCAAACCGGCGAGGATATTGATGAGGGTCGATTTGCCCGCCCCATTCGGCCCCAACAGGCCGAAGATCGAGCCGCGCGGGATGGCGAGGCTGACGCCTTTCAGCGCCTCTTTCTCCGGCTCGCCCCCCCGTGCCGCATAGACTTTGCGCAGATCGTCGATTTCGATGGCGTTGTCCGGGGTTTCCTGCGCGGTGGTTGACATCGGCGATCCTCTGGAACATGACGAACCGGATCGACACCCCCGGCGCGCCTTGGCTAACACCAGCGCCCGCGCGCCGCAACGGCATAGCGACCGGAGGATATTTCATGGGCACGAGCGTTACACGGGTTACCCACGACCAGCGCGATCTGAAGGTCGTCGAAGTCACGAGCCGTTTGGTTGCCTGTGATGGCGGGGGCGGGGCGCTCGGCCATCCGCTGACCTATTATGAGGTCGGGGCGGATGGAACGGCCACCTGCAATTACTGCGACAAGAAATTCGTGCTGGCCCAGCCTACTGGCGAGGCGCAGGGATGAGACAGATTCTTCTCGCCCCGGTCTTCGTGCTTGCATTGGCGACTACGGCATGGGGGGCGGATATCGAGACGGAAGCGCCCGTCACCGCCGCGACGCTGTATCCACAAGGCGCATCGGTCGAGCGGCGCGCGCCCTTTGAGGCGGAGGCCGGGCGGCATACGGTGCTGGTGGTCGGGATGCCCGCGCGGTACCGGGCTGAATCGCTGCGCGTGACGGGGGAGGGGGCGTTTCGCATTCTGTCGATCGACGAACGGCGGGCGGCGTCACGGGCGTTGCAGGCGCAGCAGCGCAGTCCGTCGCGGGATATTCAGGATGCGATTCAGAAGCTGCGGGATCGGAAGACCTTTGCCAATAACGCCGTTCAGGCGGCGCAGCGGCAGCTAAACTTTATCGATGCGATGACCAAGGCGCAGGCGACCGCGAGTGCGGCGAAGGATACGCCCGCACTGGTGACGGCGGAGCAATGGACCGGCATGTGGTCCAGCGTCGGTGAAGGGGTGCGCGATGCGCTCGACACCGTGAACCGGGCGCAGGGCGAGGCCCGCGAGATCGACAAGCAGATCGCGGAGTTGAATGCGCAGCTTCGCGATGTGGGGATCGAGCGGCAGTTCGGGCCGATCCTTGCCATTGAGATCGAGACGGATGCGGCGGTGTCGGGCACCCTGACGGTGAAATACCAGATGGACAATGCGTCTTGGGCGCCGGTCTACGATGCGCGGCTGACGCTGGGTGACGCGCCGGAGATGACGTTGGTGCGCCGGGCGCGGGTGCAACAGGGGACGGGCGAGAATTGGGAGGGCATCGCGCTGACCCTGTCCACCGCGCGGCCCAGCGGACGGGCCGGTGCGCCCGATCCGCGCTTGCTGTTCGCACGGATACAGGACGAGCAGGAGCAGTTGCAGAAGCAGTTGCGGAGCCGGGGGTTCGCCGCCGATGCGATGGCGCAGATGGAGGCAATGCCCGTGCCTGCTGCACCCCCCGCTGCGGTCATGGTAGCCCCCGCCCCACAAGCGGTCTCGGTCGGCGCGATTGCGCAGCTTTCGGGGGAGACAGTCGAATATGCCATTCCCGGCACGGTCGATGTGAACGGTTCCGGCGAGGGCAAGCAGGTCTTGATCGACGAGAAGGACGGTTCGGCGACGCTGGAAGTGCGGGCGACGCCATTGTTGGACCAGACGGCGTATCTGTATGCCGAGTTCGAGAATGCGGGCGACGCACCGATCCTGCCGGGGCGGGTATCGCTGTACCGGGACGATGTGTTCGTCGGGATCGCGGGGTTGGAGCGTATTGCCGGGGGCGAGACATCGTTCATTCCGTTTGGCAGCTATGACGATATCAAGGTCACGCATCGCGAGTTGGAGCGGATCGAGGGCGAGGCGGGGCTGATCCGGGCGCGCCAGACCGAGCGCCGCCGCTATGCCATGACCGCCGAGAATTTCGGCGATAAGGCCATGCCGGTCGTGATCCGCGATTCGATGCCCTATGCCGAGGATGAGGATGTCGAGATCGCCCTGCGGGCCGAGCCAAAACCCGACGAGCGGGATGTGGA
>CALJIU010000362.1 GCA_937974055.1 uncultured Neomegalonema sp.
ACTTGATCTTGCCTTCCTTGAACTCGACATGCTTGCGCGCGACGGGGTCGTATTTGCGCACGCTCATCTTCTCGGTCATCGTGCGGGCGTTCTTGCGGGTCACGTAGAAGAACCCGGTTCCTGCCGTGCTGTTGAGGCGAATTTTGATCGTGGTTGGCTTGGCCATGGGGCGTCTCCGAATAATACGGGGAGCCGCGTGGCGGAGCCAGCGGCGGATTGGCCGGGTCATAGCGCCGCGCGGGCTGACAAGTCAAGCGTCGCGCGGGCTTTTCGGCATTATACGGCCTAGATGATGTTGAAATCGTCGTGGTCGAGGGCCGCGTTGTTGGAAAACGTCGCGATGAGCACTTGCGCGCCACCGCCACTGCCATCCGCATCGTAGTACAGATCGCCGTTATCGTAGATCAGATAATCGTCCGAATCGGCGGCGGCGGTGCCGAAATGCAGGTTTGACGCCGTGACGCTTCCACCGGAGAAGGCCGTGAATGCCGCATCGTTGAACTCGATCGTATCGCGGTTGATGCGGAAATCGACGATGGTATCGCCGCCCTCGTTGGTGTTGGTGTAGCGGAAGCGGTCGTTGCCGTCATTGCCGATGAGGGTATCGCCGCCGGTGCCACCCCTCAGCACGTCGTTGCCGTTACCGCCGCGCAGCACGTCGTCTCCGCCGCGTCCGGTCAGGATGTCGTTGCCGTTCAGCCCCTCGATCACATTGGCGAGGTTGTCGCCGCGCAGGTCGTCCCGCTGGCTGGCCCCGCGCAGGTTCTCGACACTGATATAGGTGTCGCCTGCCGCGACGCCGGTATTGACGGCGGTGTTCAGGAAATCGGCCCGCACGCCCGACCGGGCATCGGAGTAATGCGCGCGGTCGATGCCGTCGCCGCCATTCAGCACGTCGCCCCCGTTGCCGCCGATCAGCACGTCGTTGCCATCGCCGCCAAGCAGCGTGTCGTCGCCGTTGCGCCCGGCGAGGAAGTCATTGCCGCCGCCGCCGTTGAGCACGTTGTTCTGGCCCTGCCCGCGCAGGCTGTCGTTATGGGTCGAGCCGGTGACGTTCTCGATCTGGCTGTAGGTATCGCCGATGGCAAAGGCACCCTGATTGAAGAGTGATTGTTGCAGATCGGCGGTCACGCCGCCGGTTGCATCGCCGTAATGGGCGGTATCGGTACCGTTGCCGCCGAAATGGGTATCCCCGCCATTGCCGCCAAAGAGCAGGTCATCGCCCGCATCCCCCACGAGGATATCGACCCCGTCGCGCCCGTAGATCACGTCATCGCCGCTTTTGCCCTCGATCCGGTTTGCACCCGCATCGCCCCGCAGGTTGTCATTGTGGTTCGAGCCGGTAAGGTTCTCGACGGCGGCATAAGTATCGCCCGCCGCAATGCCGGTATTGGCCCCTGTGCTCTGTAGGTCGACGGTCAGGCCGGTAGTGGAATCGGTGTAGCGTACCGTGTCGGTGCCCGCCCCCCCGTGCAGCGAATCGGCCCCGGTGCCGCCGGTCAACACATCGTCGCCTGCATAGCCGAACAGACGGTCATCGCCTGCGCGTCCGGTCAGGAAGTCATCGCCCGCCAGACCGATCAAGCGGTTGTCACCACCATCACCACGCAGGTCGTCATTCTGGGCGGTGCCGGTCAGGTTTTCGACCGCCGTATAGGTGTCGCCCGCCGCGATGCCGGTATTGAACTGGGCGAATTGCAGGTCGGCTTTGACCACGCCGGTCGTCTCGTCATAACTGACGGTATCCGTGCCGCTGCCGCCGTCGAAGGAATCGGCCCCGGTGCCGCCGAACAGCGTGTCGCTGCCGCCCAAACCGATCAGCGTATCGTCACCCGCGCCGCCATCCAGCGTGTCGGACCCTGCGCTGCCGGTGACGGTGTCGTCGCCGCCATTGGCGATCATGGCCTCATCCGCTTGTGCATCGACCTTGACGTTATCGCTGCCCAGCGTTGCGGTCTTGGTGACGACGCCGTTCAGGCCGCCGCCGGAGAATTCGATGGTATAGCTGCCCGCTGGCACTTCGATCTGCCAGCCGCCCGCCGCCCAGGTGGTCGTGGAATAGGTGCCGCCGCCCGTGCCGGTCAGGGTGACGGTCACGCCGCCCATGCCCTCGCCGATATCGTAGAAATCATCGTTGTCGGTATCGTCGATCACCACGCCGACGAATTGCGCCTCGTAGTCGAAGCGGGTCGCGAAATTCTGGGTGATGACATAGGGGCCGACTTGGGTGGCCGGGTCATTCTCTGCAAGGATCGAGATACCGATCTCGGTATAGGTGGTGGACATCATCGCGATGCGGTGTCCGGCGGGGTCTTGGATGCCATCGCCATTGGTCGCGAAATCTGCGCGGCGCTGGCCGTTGATGAAATCGTCGTTGTCATAGCCCCAGTCGATGGTGAACCCCGCATGGCCGAAGAGGTCGTCTTCGGAATAGGCGTAGACATTCTCGGCCCATGCTTGCCGATTGGCATAGCCCGCCGCCGCCAGCCGGTCGCCCAATGGTGCCTCACCGGGCAGGCTGTGCGATTGTACGTCGTTATCGATCATGCCCTGGTTATGGGTGGCCGCGACTTCGTTCACCGTGCTGTTCCATGCCAGCGCGTAGGTCGGCGTCAGGGCGTTGAACTGCGATTGTAGGGCGGCGAGGTCGACGCCGAAGAAGGATATCGCGTTGTCGATATTGGCTTGCACCCCCACGGTGCGGGCGTATTCGCCACCCGGATCAGCGCGGAAAAGGTTGATGTATTCGAGCGAGAGCTGTTCCTGTGCGGTAGGGTCGGCCATGTCGAAAACCTCGTATGCGGGTAAGTGTACTGGGGTAGGTATAGACCGCGAAGCATCACGCAATCACTAAGTCTATTAAACTTTTCGTTGTGTAATAATGCGATTTTTAATCGAGTGGTAGATTTTCACGTGCGAATCGTAAGCTGACCGCCACCCATGAAAAAGCCGCCCCCGGATATCGAGGGGCGGCTTTCTTTCGAGGATCAGAGCCGGATCGACCGGCGTGTCGTGGCCTTCTCGGCGTTACGCTGCACGCTTGATCAGCACGTCGGAGAGGCGCTCGGCGGCGGCGGTTTCTTCGATCTTCTCGACCACCGCAACTTCACGGGTCAGGCGCTCGAAGGCCGCCTCGTAAAGCTGACGCTCGGAATAGGACTGTTCGGGCTGGTCTTCACCCCGGTGCAGGTCGCGCACGACTTCGGCGATGGAGACGAGGTCGCCAGAATTGATCTTCTGTTCGTATTCCTGCGCCCGGCGGGACCACATCACACGCTTGACGCGGGCACGGCCCTGAAGGGTGTCGAGTGCCTTGGTGATGGTGGTCTTGTCGGACAGGGGGCGCATCCCGCAGCTTTTCGCCTTGGCGGTCGGCACGCGCAGGGTCAGTTTGTCCTTCTCGAACGAGATGACGAAGAGTTCGAGCTTTGCGCCCGCGATCTCTTGTTCTTCGATCGAGGTGATGCGGCCAACCCCGTGGGCGGGGTAGACGATGTATTCATTGGCGCGAAATGCGGCTGCTTTGGAGGTTTTTGCCATCGTGTTTTCGTCTCCGATGTTGTTGTCCTACCGATCCGACGCCGAACCGGGTCATCCACATCTTTAACCTGACCGTCCTCCGTGACGTCCCAGAACAGGACGCGAAAGATCGTCGTATCGCGCAAAAAGAAAACCAGTATCGGCAACCTGCCGTACTAGCGCGCAAAGTTTTCATCCGGTCAGTGGTGAATGATTTAGTATCAATATCACAAAAACCGGCCTTCTTCAACCCGGATGGGTCGCGCTTCGCTAAATCGGGTATAGTCTGCGCTGCCCTTGCTCTATATGCGGCAAGGCTTGCATTGACCGCCCGCAGCCGGTGGGCGAAGAGTGCGGGGTCATTGCCGATGGAGATGTGCCATGCGAACGGTTCTCATGCTTGCCCTTGCCCTGTCGATGGGTCTTGCCGCCTGTGGGAAGAAGGGCGCGTTGCAGCCGCCGGGCACCCCGCCAGAGACGGAGCGCGAGACTCGCACGATCTTTTGAACCCCCTCATCTGCCGGATTTCCTGATGGATCACTTTCTCTACCGCGACGGTCGGCTTCATGCCGAGGATGTCGATATCGCCGCCATTGCATCGGATGTCGGCACGCCATTCTATTGCTATTCGACCGCGACGTTCGAGCGGCATTTCACCGTGTTCCGCGACGGATTGAAGGGGTTGGACCCGCTGATCTGCTATGCGGTGAAGGCGAATTCCAATCTTGCGGTGCTGGCGACGCTGGCGCGGCTGGGGGCGGGGGCGGATGTAGTGTCCGAGGGCGAGTTTCGGCGGGCGCTGGCGGCGGGCATCCCCGGTGAGCGAATCATCTTCTCCGGTGTTGGCAAGACGAAGGCCGAGCTGGCCTTTGCGCTGGCGAACGACGTGCGGCAGATCAATGTCGAATCGGAGCCGGAGCTGGATGCATTGAGCGAGGTTGCGGTGTCGATGGGTGTTCGCGCGCCCGTGTCATTCCGGGTGAACCCCGATGTCGATGCCAAGACACACGAGAAGATCAGCACCGGCAAGGCGGAGAACAAGTTCGGCATCGCCTATGAGGATGCGCCGCGCATCTACGCCCGTGCCGCCACCATGCCGGGGATCGACGTGGTCGGCATCGACATGCATATCGGCTCGCAATTGACCGATCTCGAACCGTTCCGCGAAGCCTATACCCGGATGCGCGAGCTGGTGGAGCGGCTGGAGGCGTCGGGCATCGCCATCCCACGCCTCGATATCGGCGGCGGGTTGGGCGTGCCATATGAGCGGACGAACGAGATGCCGCCCCTGCCCACGGATTACGGCACGGTGGTGCGCGAGGTCTTTGCCGGGTGGGAGGACCGCGAATTCGAGTGCGAACCGGGACGCCTGATCGCGGCGAATGCGGGGATCTTGGTCGCGCAGGTCATCTATGTGAAGCAGGCGGGAGAACGGCGTTTCGCGATTCTGGATGCGGCGATGAACGATTTGATCCGCCCCGCGCTCTACGATGCCTATCACGAAATCGTGCCCGTGATCGAGCCTGCGCCCGGAACGCCGACCTATGAATACGATGTGGTGGGGCCGATCTGCGAGAGCGGGGATACCTTTGCAAAAGCCCGGAAACTGCCGGAACTCAAGGCCGGTGACCTTGTTGCGTTCCGCTCGGCGGGCGCTTACGGGGCGGTCATGTCGTCGGAGTACAATACCCGTCCACCCGCCCCGGAGGTGATCGTGAAGCGCGACGAATTCGCCCTTGCACGTCCGCGCCTCACATATGACGATATGTTGGGTAGGGATGAAATGCCCGACTGGCTGAACCCGGAGTAGGTCCGGGAGGAGAGACGCATGACCGCCACGCCGACCCCCGGCCTGCCCGATATCCTGACGCGCAAGCTGCGCTCCGCCAAGCGAACTCTGTGGATGGAGCGGATTGCGCGGGCTTTCTGGCCGTTGTGGTGCGTGGTGCTGGTGGCGCTGGCGCTGCTGGTGTTGCAGGTATTCGGGTCGATGCCGGGTATCTGGGGGGCCGTGCTGGCGGGGGTGGTCGGGTTGGCCGTGCTGCTGACGCTGGTGCTGGGGGTGCGGTCGCTGAAAGCGCCGACCCGCGCGGATGCGATGCGGCGGCTGGATGACAGCCTCGGCTCGCGCGCCGTGACGATGCTGGACGAGGATATTGCGGTCGGGCAGGGCGATGCGGATGCAGAAGCCCTGTGGCGGGCGCACCGTGAGCGGGTCGCGCAGGAAGCGTCTGCGGCCAAGGCTCCGGATGCAGATTTGCGGCTCGCGCCTTTCGACGGATGGAATTTGCGGTTTGCGGCGGTCGGGGTGTTCCTCGCCGCGCTGGGCTATGCGCAGGTAGGCGGGGTCGACCGAATCGCCGCGCTGCTAGACCCGACGCCCCCCGCCGCCAAGGCCGCCACGCTGGCCCCCGCGCTGGAAGCATGGGCCGCGCCGCCGCCCTATACCGGGGCCGCGCCGATATACCTGACGGAGCGCAGCGGCGAGACGATCACGGTGCCGACGGGGTCGGTGCTGACCCTGCGTGCAAGTGGGATCGAGGCGATGCCCATGCTGACCGGGATGGAGGCCGAATTCACCGAGGAAGCGCCGGGCATCTATGGCCTGACGCGCGACCTGACGACGGATTCGGAATTGGCCGTGCTGTTCGGTGAGACGCCGATGGCCGATTGGCGTTTTGCGGTTACGCCCGACCTGCCCCCGACCGCCGAGATTGCCGATGCGCCGGAGCCGAGTGCGGAGCGCGGGCTGGCATTCTCGTATCTGGGGCAGGACGATTACGGCGTGGTCGCGGCGCGGACGTCGGTAATCGCGGATCGCAGCGGAATGGCGGATGCGCCGGAGGAAATCGACCCGCCGATCGACTTGGAACTGGGCGTCTTTACCGGATATGCCGATGCGCCAGAGCCGGTGGCCTTCGAGGAAGATTTCACCGAGCATCCGCTGGCCGGGTCGCCGGTGCAGATGGTGATCGAGGTGGAGGATGCCGCCGGACAGACCGGCGAGTCGGAATTGGTGCAGTTCATCCTGCCCGCGCGGGTCTTCACCGAACCGATGGCCAAAGCGCTGATCGAGCAGCGGCGGGCGCTGGCATGGGACATTCGTGATTCGTGGGATGTGCTCGATCTGCTGGAAGCGGTGACGGATTACCCGGACGATTATTTCACCGATACCAAGGCCGCGCTGATGACGACCAGCGCGATCAAGCGCCTGACCTATGCGTTGGAGCAGGACCGGGTGCTGGACGAGCGGGCCGATATCCTCGACCTGCTGTGGCAGGCGGCGCTGCGGCTGGAGGAGGGCGACCTCTCTGACGAGCTGGAGCAATTGCGCGCGGCGCAGCGCCGGCTGCAAGATGCGTTGGAGCGCGGGGCGTCGGACGAGGAAATCGAGCGTCTGATGGACGAAATGCGCCAAGCCATGCGCAACTATCTCGACGAGATGGTACGGCAGGCGCAGCGCGACCAGCAGAACGGTCAGCAGCAGCAGGGCCAGCAACAACAGCAGCAGACCTTGAGCCGCGAAGACCTGGAACGGATGCTCGACCAGATGGAGCAATCGGCCAAGGACGGCGCGCGCGAACAGGCCGAACAGATGCTATCGCAACTGGGTCAGATGCTCGAAAACCTGCAAATGGGTCAGGGCCAGAGCGGGCAGGGCGGCGAACAGCAGCAGCAAGAACAGGCGTTGCAGGAAATGATGCGCCGCCAGCAGGATCTGGCCGACGAGACGTTCCGCGAATTGCAGGACGGCCAAAACCAGCAGGGCCAGGACGGCCAGCAGGGTGAGCAACAGGGCCAGCAACAACAGCCCGGTGGTCAGGAACCCGGCCAGCAACAGGGTCAGGGACCGCAGGGCCAGCAGGGGCAGGGCCAATCCGGCGAGGGATCGCAGCGCGGGCAAGGCCAGCGCGGACAGGGCGGCACGCGCGAGGGCGGCCAAGGTCGCGGCGAAGAATTCGGCCAAGAGGGCCAAGGCGGACGTCAGCAACCGGGACAACGGCCCGGTCAGCGCGGCAATGGCCTGTCACGCCAGCAAGAGGGTCTGCGCGGTGATCTGGACAGCATGATCCCCGGCGTGCCCGATAGCGGCGATGCGCGCGGGGCGCTGGATCAGGCCGAACGCGACATGGAAGCGGCGCGCGACCGACTGTCGGAAGGTGATCTGGATTCGGCGCTGGATGAGCAGGCCCGCGCTCTCGACCGGCTGCGCGAAGGGGCGCAAGCGTTGGCCGAAGAGGGTCGCCGTGAGGCGCAGGAAAGCGGTCAGGGCCAAGAAAACGGACAGGGCAGCAATGCCGATACCGGGCAAAATCCTGATCAACTCGACCCATTTGGCCGCGTTGGGCGCACCTTTGGACCCGATGACGGGCAGGGGGTCGAGGTTCCGGGCGAGCGGGCGCGCAACCGGGCGCAGGAAATCCAACGCGAAATCCGCCGCCGCCAAGGCGAACGCGAGCGGCCCACGGATGAGCGGGATTATCTGGACCGATTGCAGGATCGGTTCTGATATCGGTGGCGGTGATCAGTGACCGTTCTGTTCCGGGCGCAGACCCGGAGCAGAGTGGAATCGCGCTTTGCCTATCGGGGTTCCGGGTCTGCGCCCGGAACAGAACGGTCAGTGATCACCGCCATCGGTATTAGATAGGGCGCGTTGCGCTGCGGGGGTCGATCATATCCCCATCCCTGATCCCGTGTCCGGGCCTTACGATGACCGGGCAGTCGATGCCGTATAGGGTGCGGGCCACGACGGCGCCGGTGGTGAGGATGGGGTCGGCGCGCTCCAGAATGATGGCGATGGGGCCGGTGCCGAGGCGGATCGTCTCGGCGAAGACCGATGACGAGGAGGAGGAGCCGCGACCCGATTCCATGACGAGCACGCAGCCCGTTATCACCTTGCCCCGGTCGGGGTGGCCGGCGTCGATGATGGCGCCGGTCGCGCTGTCGATGCCGCCCCAAAAGCTGAGGGGTTCGGCGAGGACGAGGGCGCGGCCCTTCATCGTTGCCACCTGCCGGACAAGGTCATTGTCGGACTTGTTTCGACAATCCATCTTTCAACGAAATCAGATAGATGGACCCTCGGAACAAGTCCAAGGGTGACGATGATCCGTGGATTGATCATGCGCGCACCACCTTTCCCGCCGCCGCCGAGAGGATGCAGTCGCGCAGCTCGCCGAATGCCACGCGCACGCCGATATTGCCGGGGGCGTAATGCGCCCATTTGCCCGATGCGGTCATCACTGCGCCGCTCAAGTCTTCGAGGATGGCGGTGACGTAGGTGCAGGTATCGGCGACGGGGATCAAGTTTTCCACTCCGTCGAGGGCGTCCTCCGCCTGTAGCCGTGCCAGCGTTTCGCGGCCCGTATTGACGTAGATCGGTATGCCCGATGCCGGGGCGATCTCATGCAGCAGGGCGAGGAGGCGCTGCCATTCGCCATAGGAATAATGCGGGGTGCCGAGGCAGATGGCGGCGAGGGGGGTGCCGTCGGGGACGGTGGAGAGGCTGCGCACGGCCTGTGCCACGTCCTGCGCGGTGATGGTGTGTTCGTGCAAGAGGGATAGGCCGTGGGTGGCGGTGGGCAGGTCGGGGGCTTCGGGGGTGATGCCGACGGCGTGGAAGAGGGCAACGGAGCCGGTGGAGGCGGCGGCTGCGCCAAGAGCCTTGAGCTGGTCTTCGTCGTTCGGCGTGGGCAGGCCGTCGATGACCGGCACGGCCTCGCCCGCCATGCGCCCGACGATCAGGCCGATGCCGACATAGAGGGAATCGGTGGCCTGATGTGTGCCTTCGAGCCGGAACAGCGCCCGCCCCGCCCGGTTTGCATCCAGATGCAGGCCGCAGGCGGGGGCGCGACCCGTGAGGGCGCAGCACAGGTCGATGAAATCGCCGTAGCGGTTGGTGCGCGCGCCGATCACAGAATTGGCGAAGACGATGGCATTCGACTCGCCCCACGCGATTTGCTCGCCAAAGCGGGGGCGAAACATCGTTTGATAGGGGGCGCAGGTGAAGGATGGTAGGCAGCCAAGTGCCTGATGGGCCAGCATCAAGCGGCGGGCGGGGGTGGCCTCGGCCTGCGGGACGCGCATGATGTCGGGGTGGATCAGGTCGAGCGAGCCGACATTGAGCGTGGTGGGCACGGCAACCTGCGCATTGCCCGCCGCCATTCGCGCGACGAAATCGAGGCTGACCTGTCCGTGATAGAGGCAGCCGTCGATATGCGCGCCCGCGATATCAAGCAGGTGGTCCGCACCGACGGCTTGGGCGTAGGAACACAGGATATCCATTGCAGAGGCGATCCCCGCCCCGGCCTCGCCGCCCAGCATGGCCCGGTCAGCGGTCGAAAGATGCATGGGGCGCGCTCCATCGGGTCAGGTCGGGCGAAGCATCGCACCGGCCTGACGATCTGGCAATCACTTGCGCAGGATCAGCTCGTTGCCCTTGAACTCGAAGGAGTCGAGCGCGCTGAGAAAGCTCATGCCCAGAAGTGAGGTGTCGAGCGCGCCCTGCGTCACGATGGTCGGCACGTCCTTGACCATAACGGCCCCGATTCGAAGGCGGTCGATCGTCAGCGTTGCGGTGCGGACCTCGCCGTTTGCGGTGTTCGCGATGCCGTCATAATCCAGCTTATGCGTGTCGATGCCGATGCGCCGCGCATCCTTATGGGTCAGGACGACTTTGGAGGCGCCGGTATCGACCAATAGATCGAGCTTTAGCCCGTTTACATAGGCGGATGCCCAGTAATGCCCGTCCTTCCGGCGCTCGACCGCCGCCGTGCCAGTCGATGGCGGGGGCGCGGGTTGGGTGACGAGCGCGGGCGAATGCATGAAGGAGATGCGGGTCGGGCTTTCGGTCGGCGCGCGTTCGGGCAGGAGTGACGTGGCGGCCATACCCGCGAGCAGGGTGCAGGCGAAAATCGTCCGGTTCTTTGGCATTGTGATCCCCCATAAATAGCCGTCCGGTTGCGCAAAGCCTATCATTCCCGGCTTTCCTCTCCCTTAAAGTGTCAAGACGGTTTCGTGACGGCGCGAATGGCGCTAAACCCTCCCGGTTTGCAAAGCGGAAGGGACGAAACCATGACCAACGTGGCGGTGATCGGGGCGCAGTGGGGCGACGAGGGAAAGGGCAAGATCGTCGACTGGCTGTCGGAACGGGCCGATATCGTCGTGCGCTTTCAGGGTGGCCACAATGCGGGGCATACGCTGGTCATCGACGGGGCGGTCTACAAGCTGTCGCTGCTGCCATCGGGAATCGTGCGGTCGGGCAAGATTTCTATGATCGGATCGGGCGTGGTGCTCGACCCCTGGGCGCTGCTGGATGAGATTGGGCGGCTGCGCGAAAAGGGTGTGGCGATCTCGCCCGATACCCTGCGCATTGCCGAGACGGTGCCGCTGATCCTGCCGGTTCACCGCGATCTGGACAAGCTGCGTGAGGAAGCCGCAGGCGCGGGCAAGATCGGCACGACCGGGCGGGGCATCGGCCCGGCCTATGAGGACAAGGTGGGGCGGCGGGCGATCCGGCTGGCCGATTTGGCCGATGAGGCGACCTTGGAGAACCGGCTCGACCGCCTGCTGGCGCATCACGATCCGTTGCGCAAGGGCTTGGGCGAAGGCCCGCTGGACCGTGACGCGCTGCGCGCTGATTTGTTGGAGGTGGCGAAGGAGGTGTTGCCCTATGCCGCCCCGGTCTGGCTGGAACTCGACACGGCGCGCCGGGATGGCAAGCGCATCCTGTTCGAGGGGGCGCAGGGCGCGCTGCTGGATATCGATTACGGCACCTATCCCTATGTCACCTCGTCCAACGTCGTGTCGGGGCAGGCGGCATCGGGGGCGGGGGTCGGGCCGGGGCAGGTCGGCTATATCCTCGGTATCGTGAAAGCCTATACCACGCGCGTCGGCTCCGGCCCGTTCCCGACCGAGTTGGAGGATGAGACGGGCCAGCGCCTTGGCGAGCGGGGCCATGAATTCGGCACCGTCACGGGGCGCAAGCGGCGCTGCGGCTGGTTCGATGCGGCCCTCGTACGCCAGACGGTCGCGCAATCGGGCATGACCGGCGTGGCGCTGACCAAGCTGGACGTGCTGGACGGGTTCGAGGAATTGAAGATCTGCACCGGCTACCGGGTCAATGGGGTGGAATTCGACCACCTGCCCGCCGCCGCCGCGCAGCAAGCCGCCGCCGAGCCAATCTACGAGACGATCCCCGGCTGGTCCGATTCGACCGAAGGCGCGCGGCGCTGGGCCGATTTGCCCGCCGCCGCCATCAAATACGTCAAGCGGGTTGAGGAGTTGATCGGCTGTCCGGTCGCGCTGCTATCCACCTCGCCGGAGCGGGACGACACGATCCTCGTGACGGACCCCTTCGCTGGCTGATCGGCATATTATACCAGTGGTGGAAATCGCTGACCGTTTTCACTTTTCCACTCTGCTCCGGGCGAAGACCCGGAGCCTCGCGGAACCGCGCTCCGCCTATCGGGGTTCCGGGTCTGCGCCCGGAACAGAGCACTCATTGATCGCCGCCATCGGTATTATCCATGCAGGGTATGTATTTAGCAGGTCGGGTGGTCGGGGGCGTTAACGGTCCATATACTTAAGCGGATCGTAACGATAACCCGACTGGAGGCCGACCATGCGTACCCTCGCCATCCTTGCCGCCACCGTTTGCTTGCTGGGCGGTGCCGCGCCCGCGCCGTCTATTGCGCAGGAAAATGCGAGCAACAAACGGCTGTCCACGCCCTTTCGCGGATACAAGATTCGGCGGGGGTCTATCCCGCCCGTACCCGCCAATTCCCGCCCTCCGCGCCCGACGCGACCGACCGACCAGCGGGCTTT
>CALJIU010000363.1 GCA_937974055.1 uncultured Neomegalonema sp.
GTGCTGGCGGTAATCCCGCGTGATCGTCTGGATCGTGTCGTAGCGGTGCTCCTCGCCCTCATGGCGAAAATGCACCTTGGCCCGTTCGGGCAGCGTATCGCGCAACTGACTGTCGGCAACGAACATCGCCCGGATCACCCGGCGGTGTGGCGAACCGGGGTAATGCTCATGCGTCGGCGGCGAAATCCCTTGCACCCGCCCATCCGGCTCCCGCCCCACGCGGTCCTTGAACAGCCTCACGAGATCGGTATCCGGGATCGTATTGTGATGGCCCAGCAATTTCTTCAGGAAAGGCCGCTCCGCTCGGTCCGGCATCGTCCCGAGCAGGACACCCGCCCCCCGCGCTTTCGACATCGCCCGGCTGGCCTCGCGCAGCACATAGGGATTGGTCAAGAAGGTCGCCAGCGGCACTTCCCGCCCCAGCCACAGCAATTCCTGCACATGGGTCTTGTCCGCCGACAGCGCGCCCGCATGGTCCGGATTATCCGCCTCCAACGGAGTGTAGATCGTCGCGGCGATATGAAAATCGGCGTCCTGGCGCTTACCCGCCCGATACCAGCCGACAGCATAGCGCATGATCGCGGTAAACAGCGCCACGACCAGACCACCGACGAAACCGGCCAGCACCTTATCGGCAGAATTGGCGAATACCGCGCCCCAATCGAACCCCATGGCAATCTCCTCTCCCATAGCCCTATCGGCTGGCAAAAGCGCAAACAAGTGTCGTTTTCCATCCATGATAGGGTCCGTACAGGGCTTGAAACATTAACTGCATGGCCGTCCTATCCTCTCTTGATTCGCAGGAGGGACACATGGACTGGTCACCGGACAAAACACAGGTCAAAAGCTGGAACGAGTGGGACACGCTACGCCATGTCATCGTGGGCCGCGCCGATGATTGCCACATCCCCCCGCCGGAACCTGCCCTCGATGCCAAGGTGCCAGAAGACAGCGATATGCGCGGCCAATGGGGTCGCCGCCCGCAGGAAACAATCGACCGCGCGAACGAGCTGCTCGACAACTTCGCCTCGATGCTCAAAAAGCGCGGCCTGCGCGTCGATCGCCCGACCCCCTTCGATTTCTCCAAACCCGCCACGACGCCCGACTGGCATACCGACTCCAATTTCGGCTGTATGCCCCCGCGCGACGTGCTGCTGACGGTTGGCCACGAAATCCTCGAAGCGACGATGAGCTATCGCTGCCGCTGGTTCGAATACCTCTGCTACCGCAACCTGATGCAGCAATATTACGACGAAGACCCCAACATGCGGCATGAGGCGGCCCCCAAACCCCGCCTGACCGATGCCGACTACCACCCCGACTACCTGTCCGAGAAGATCGGCGAGGCAAAACGCCTCGAATGGGCCGCCGAAAAGCATTTCGTTACGACTGAGGAGGAGCCGCTCTTCGACGCAGCGGATGTGCTGCGCTTCGGGCGCGATCTGGTCGTCCAGCACGGTTTCACGACCAACCTCAAGGGTATCGACTGGCTGCGCCGCCACTTCCCCGACCACCGGGTCCACGCCGTCAACTTCCCCGGCGATCCGTACCCCATCCACATCGACGCGACCTTCACCCCCATCCGCCCCGGCCTGATCCTCAACAACCCGCAGCGCCGCCTGCCACAGGAACAGCGCGCGATGTTCGAGGCGAACGGGTGGGAAATCGTCGACGCGGCCCAGCCCGCCCACAATCAGCCGCCGCCCCTGTGCTATTCGTCAGTCTGGCTGTCGATGAACGTGCTGGTGCTCGACCCAAAGACGGTCTGCGTCGAGGCGTCCGAAGTCTACCAAGCCGATCAGCTAGACAAGTTGGGCGTCGAGGTCGTGCCGGTCGAACTGCGCGATGCTTACGCCTTCGGCGGCGGCCTGCATTGCTGCACCGCCGATGTCTATCGTGATGGCGAATGCGAGGACTACTTCCCTAAGGCAAGCTGAAACCAACCGGCGCTGGCCATTCTCAAACGGTCAGCGCCACCGCGCCCCCCGGCTCGCGGTGCAACCGCCCTGCCAGATCCAGCTCCAGCAGCACCAGCGACACGAAGCCCGACGACGCCCCCGACCGCCGGATGATCTCGTCCGGATCGACCGGATGCGGGCCGAGCAGGTCGAGCACCACGCGCTTCATCGCGGCATCCTCCGCCACCATCGGCGCATCCCAATCCTCCTCGCGCGGGGCCAACAGATGCGGCATCGGTCCGATCCGCGACAGCGCCTCAATCACGTCATCAATCCCGCGCACCAGTGTCGCCCCTTCGCGGATCAGCAGGTTACAGCCCCCCGCACGCGGATCGAGGGGTGAGCCGGGCACCGCCATCACCTCGCGTCCCTGCTCCCCCGCATACCGCGCCGTGATCAGAGAGCCAGACCGCTCCGCCCCTTCGGCCACCACGATGCCCAGCGATAGACCCGATACCAGTCGGTTGCGACGCGGAAAATCCTGCGCCCGCCCCTGATACCCCATGGGCCGCTCGGATATCACCGCCCCCTTGGCAACGATCTCGTCATAAAGCGCCGCATTCTGCGGGGGCCACATCGCATCGACCCCACCCGCAAGCACCGCCACCGTCCCCGTCTCGATGGACCCGCGATGCGCAGCAGCATCCACCCCCCGCGCCAAACCCGAAATCACCGCTCGACCGGCCCGGCCCAGATCACGCGCCAATGTCTCGGTAAAGCGCAACCCCAATGCCGACGCATTGCGCGCGCCCACGATCCCCACCGCCTCCGACCGCGCGGTTGCCGGTTCACCCAAGCACCACAGCAACGGTGGAGCCGCCGAAACCACCGCAAGATTGTACGGATAATTCTTCCCGCCAAGCGCCAACATCCGCGCGCCAGCCGCCTGCGCCGCCTCGTATTCACGCTGGACCGCCCCCGCATCGGCCACCTTCGGCCCCCGCTTGCCGCCCCCCTTCGCCGCCAGATCAGGCAGCGCATCGAGGGCCGCTTGCGCATTCGGATAGCGCCGCATCAGCTCCGCAAAAGTTACCGGCCCGATTCGCTCTGACCGTGTCAGCCGCAACCACGCGATCTCGCCCGCCTCGTCAGTCGGTGCCCGCGACGCCGGGAATGCGCTCACGTCTTCTTCCCAATCCGGCTTTCGCTCCCATCGAGCAGGCGTTCGATATTCTGGCGATGTCGCAGGATCACTAACCCGACCAGCGCGATCAGCGCCATCGCCGCAATCCATCCACCCGCACCCATCCACAGGATCACCACAAGCGCGACCGTCGAGGCCACAAGCGCCGCCAAAGACGAATATCGCGTCACCGCCGCCACCGCGAGCCATGTCACGGCAAAAGCCAGAAAGCCGGTCAGACTGAACGCCAGCAACGCGCCAAGAAAGGTCGCGACCCCCTTACCGCCCTTGAACCCCAGCCATACTGGAAAACAATGCCCGATCACCGCCCCCAGCGCCACGACCGCCGCCATATCGGCGCTGCCCGTGTACCACCACGCGATCCAAACCGGCACCGCCCCCTTGAGCGCATCAAGCAGCAGCGTCAGTGCCGCCGCTCCCTTATTGCCAGTGCGCAGCACGTTGGTCGCGCCGATATTCCCCGACCCGACCTTACGCAGGTCGCCAAGGCCAAAGACGCGCGCGAGCAATACGCCAAAAGGGATGGACCCGATCAGATACGCAGCAACGAAAGCGATGATAAATACCATACCCGACGTTTTCACAGCCCACCGGACGTTTCAATCGCCTTCTGCGCCAAAGACACGCTTGCCGCCAACCCACGTCCCCAGAACCGTGCCTTGGACCAACCGTTCATGAAACGGCGAGTTCTTCGACTTCGAGATCAGCGCCTTGCGGTCGATCCGACGCGGCGCATCGGGATCGAACAGCACCAGATCGGCCAGCGCGCCACGCCCCAGATGCCCCGCATTCAGCCCGACCAATCGCGCCGGCGTCAGCGACAGCCGCTCGAACAATGTCGCCAGCGACAGCCCCGCCCGGTGGTGCAAATCGAGAGACACTGGCAGCAGCGTTTCCAATCCCACCCCGCCCGACGCCGCCTGTGCATAGGGCAGTCGCTTCGACTCCTCGTCCTGCGGCCTATGGGCAGAAACGATCACATCGATGAGTCCCGACGCGATTCCCTCCTCCATCGCAGAACGATCATCTTCATGCCTCAGGGGGGGCGATACCTTGGAGAAGGTACGAAAATCGGCAATATCCAACTCGTTCAGCGCGAAATGCGGCACCGCAATCGAACAGGTCACATCCAACCCGTTCTCCCGCGCACGACTCAAAACCGCCAAACTCTCGGCGGTAGAAATACAATTGGCGTGATAGCGCGCCCCCGTCAGCGCCGCGATACGAATATCGCGCGTCAGCATGATTGCCTCCGCCGCCGCCGGTACCCCCGGTAACCCCCTAAGCGTTGCAAACAGCCCTTCTGTGGCCGAACCAAGTGCGGAAAAATGCGGCTCCTGCGGAAAATGACAGACAAGCGCATCGACCGACCGTGCGTATTCCAGACACCGCCGAAAGACCACCGGATCGGCAATCGCGCGCTCACCGTCGCTAAACGCCACCGCACCAGCATCGCGCAAAAAACGGTATTCCGTCATCTCCTTGCCAAGACCGCCCTTCGTCACCGTCGCCTTAGACAACACTCGCACCGGACACACTTCCTGCGCCCGGCGCGTTACGAATTCCAGCACGGCGGGATCGTCGATGGGCGGGTCGGTATCCGCCTGCGTCACCATCGTCGTCACGCCTCCGGCGGCGGCGGCCATGCCTCCGGACCGAAAACTTTCCTTATGGCGCGCGCCGGGCTCGCCAATCGTCACATTGAAATCGACGATACCGGGGGCCAGCACATGCCCGCCACATTCTACGATATCGGTACCGTCAGGCAGACCGGTCACCGCGATATTCACACCGCTATCGACAATCGCCCCATCTCGGATGAGCAGATCGCCAACCTGATCGGTCCCACCCTTAGGGTCCACGAGGCGGGCATTGATGAAAGCAACCGTTGTCATGCCGTCACCGCCGTATGATTCTCCGCTAAGAGTTCGAGCACGGCCATCCGCACGGCCACCCCCATCTCGACCTGCTCCTGAATCACGGATCGGTTGATATCATCTGCCAGATCACTGTCGATCTCCACCCCCCGATTCATCGGGCCGGGATGCATGACGATCACATCCGATTTCGCCGCAGACAGCTTGTCTTCATCGAGACCGTATCGGTGGAAATATTCGCGGTGCGAAGGGATGAACCCACCCGACATCCGCTCCTGTTGCAACCGCAACATCATAACGACGTCGCAGCCCTCCAACCCTGCACGCATGTCGTGGAACACTTCCGTCCCAAGCCGTTCGATCCCCGCCGGACACAATGTCGGCGGTGCGATAACACGCACCCGATTTTCCATCTTGTTAAGCAGGTGAATATTGGACCGCGCAACGCGGCTGTGAAACACATCCCCGCAAATCGCCACGGTCAGCCTATGCAGCCTGCCTTTCCGGCGACGGATCGTCAGCGCATCCAGCAAAGCCTGCGTCGGATGCTCTCGCCGCCCATCTCCCGCGTTGATCACAGAACAATTCACCTTCTGTGCCAACAGATTAACGGCCCCCGACTGATCGTGCCTAACCACGAGAATATCTGGATGCATCGCGTTCAGCGTCATCGCGGTGTCGATCAGCGTCTCGCCCTTATTTACCGAGGACGCCTTGACCGCCATGTTCATGACATCCGCACCCAAACGCTTACCGGCCAACTCGAAACTGGCAAGTGTACGGGTTGAGGATTCGAAAAACATATTGATCTGGGTAAGCCCCTTCAGCACATCCCGTTTCTTACGCGCGGCCCGATTCAGCGTGACGCAATCATCCGCTCTATCGAGAATGGTGGTGATATCGGCTGGAGAAAGTTCCTCGATTCCGAGGAGGTGACGGTGCGGAAAAGATGTGATTGCAGTCATGCCGCGACCCTACCTTTTCCCTTCCCTATTCATCAATTTAATTTTGTGTGTGATTGTTTGGTTTTGGAACGCAAATCGCCCCCGTCTTGTTATGGACGGGGGCGATTTGCGTATGGTGTGTTGAGAGCTAATTTGACCGTTTTTCATTAGTCTGGCGGTGACCTACTTTCCCGTGGCTTGAGCCAGAGTATCATCGGCGCTGCGGGTCTTATCGTTCGAGTTCGAGATGGGATCGTGAGTATACCTCGCGCTATTGCCGCCAGACGAAGGAAAAACGGATCACTGTCTTCCCATTGGGGAAGTCAGTGAGTTGCATAAGTCTTGAAGAACGAAGCGCGCGTTTTGCTTCATGCGACAACTGCGTTGTCGTATTTCGCAAGCACCTTCGGGTCGCGCGTTGCGTTTCCTTTGGGTTTGCTTCTTATCTTATCATTGGTCTTGGTGTCTTTTGATCGTATTTTTTCTGATCGAAGTGGTGTATTTTCTGTCCACTTCTGGATCGGATCAAGTCCTCATGGGCGATTAGTACCGGTCAGCTGAGTGTGTTGCCACACTTACACCTCCGGCCTATCGACGTGGTGGTCTTCCACGGCCCTTAGGGAGACCTGGTTTCGAGGGGGGCTTCCCGCTTAGATGCTTTCAGCGGTTATCCTTTCCGAACGTAGCTACTCTGCCATGCGGCTGGCGCCACAACAGATCCACCAGTGGTTCGTCCACCCCGGTCCTCTCGTACTAGGGGCAGCTCCTCTCAAGTCTCCGACACCCACGGCAGATAGGGACCGAACTGTCTCACGACGTTCTAAACCCAGCTCACGTACCACTTTAATCGG
>CALJIU010000364.1 GCA_937974055.1 uncultured Neomegalonema sp.
GCGGTGTTCGATCTGGCCGACCTCGACCGCTCGAAATTCATCGTCTCGACCGGCGCGAGCGGGCATCCGCTATCGAAGCATTACGGCAATCTCGCCCCGTTATGGCGGCGGGGTGAACTGGTGCCGATGGCAACGGATCGGGAGGCGGTGGAATCGGGCGCGCTCGGCACCCTCGTCCTCGTGCCGGATCAGGACGCCGAATCGCCAATGTTGCCGTAGCCGCCCCGGAAATACAGCAGGGGCCGGGCGTCCTGCCGCCAGCCCGTCTCGACCACTTGGCCCATCAGAATGCGGTGATCGCCGCCGCCATAGACATCGTGCAGCACGCAATCGGCCACGGCGAGCGCGCCGTTCAGGATCGGCGCGCCAGATTTCCACCCATCACCAAAATCGCCCGTACCAAAGCTATGGTCGCGGGCATAACGGTTTGATATCGCCTGCTGATCTTCCGTGAGGAAGTTGAGCGCGAAATGGCCCGCGCGCAAGAAAGCGGCGATGGTCGCGGAGGTTTCGTCGAGGCAGAACAACGTCAGGGCGGGGTTCAATGAGACGGACGCGACCGAGTTGATCGTGATCGCCACACCTTCCTCGCCATCGGGGCGACAGCTTGCCACCGCGACCCCCGTTGCGAAGGAACCGAACGTCGCGCGGAAGGCTGCGCTGTCGGTGGCCCCGCGCGTCATGGGGGCGTGCTCGTCGATCATCGTCATGGTTAGGCTGTTCCTTTGCTTCCCCTGCTATATGCGACGGTCGAACGCTTTCACAAGCGACGTTGCGTGACCGGCACGATGCGATACGCTACGTATGCGGTAGATTTCCCGTTGGAGCCGCGATCATGTCCACCCTCATCGTCATTCCCGCCCGTTACAAATCGAGCCGTTACCCCGGCAAACCGCTGGCCACGCTGACCGGGGCGGGGGGCAAGGCGATGAGCTTGATCGAACGGAGTTGGCGGGCCGCAATGGCGGTGCGGGGGGTCGATGCGGTGACGGTGGCCACCGATGACGAGCGGATTGCCGAGGCGGCGCGGGCCTTTGGGGCGGATGTGACGATGACCGCCGAATCCTGCCAGAACGGCACCGAACGCTGCGTCGATGCGATGCGTGTGCGGGGGGAGGAGCCGGATATCGTGGTCAATCTGCAAGGGGATGCGCCGCTGACGCCGCCGTGGTTCGTCGAGGAGTTGATCGCCGCGATGGCCGATGGGGCGGCGGTGGCCACGCCGGTGTTGCGCTGTGACGCGACGACCTACACCAACTTCGTCGAGGATCGCCGCGCGGGGCGCGTGGGCGGAACGACGGCGGTATTCGGGGCGCAGATGCAGGCGCTCTATTTCTCGAAGGAAGTGATTCCCTATGTCGGGGGGGCGTTGCAGCCGGGCGCGCCGGTGCCGGTATTCCACCATGTCGGCCTCTACGCCTATACCCCCGACGCCCTGCGCGCCTACGCCGCCGCTACCCCCGGCCCGTTGGAGGCATTGGAGGGGCTGGAACAGTTGCGATTCTTGGAAAACGGCGTCCCGATCCGCTGCGTCGAGGTCGACGGACGGGGGCGGGTCTTCTGGGAATTGAACAACCCCGAAGACGTCCCCCGCATCGAGGCGGCGTTAAAGGCGGAAGCGTTGGATTAAAGCACCTTCGGATGAGCCTGTTGATAAGCGTCCAGCAACCGCGCTTCGTCCACCTCCGTATAGCGTTCAGTGCTTGACAGGCTGGCATGGCCGAGGAGGGTTTGGATGGTGCGCAGGTCGCCGCCCGCGCTCAATAGATGCGTGGCGAAGCTGTGGCGCAGGGCGTGGGGCGTGGCGCTGTCGGGCAGGTCGAGGGCCGCGCGAATCGTCTGCATCGCGCCGCTGAGTTGGCGCGGGTTCAGCGCACCACCCCGCACGCCGACGAAGAGGGGGCCGCGCGTCAAGTCATGGGGGCAGGCGGCGACGTAGGCGGCCACCGCCTCGCGGGCGGCGGGCAGGACGGGGACGATCCGTTCCTTGCGGCGCTTGCCGATGATGCGCAGGCTGTCGCCTAAGGGCAGGTCTGCACCGGTCAGCGACAGGGCTTCGGCGCGGCGCAGGCCACAACCATAGAGCAGGGTCAGGATGGCGGTATCGCGCAGGGCGACCCATTCATGCTGGCTGTCGAGGCCGGTCATGCCGAGCACGTCGTCGGCATCCTCGATGCTCAAGGGGCGGGGCAGGGGCTTGGGAAAGCGCGGACCACGGGCAGCGCGGACGACATCGGCGCGCACACCGGCGGTTTCGGCGGCGTGGTGGTAGAAGCTTTTGACCGAGGAAAGCGCGCGGGCGGTGCTGGCTTTGCTCAGACCCTCACGGCGCAGATCGGCCATCCAACCGCGCATCTGCACTTGTGTAATCGCGCTCAAATCGTCGGCGGTCAGGGTCTGCGGGTCGCCCAAGGCGCGCAGAAAGCGCCATACATCGCGGGCATAGGCGTCGCGGGTGGCGGGGGATGTGTCGCGCACCACGAGGGCGCGCAACCAGTTTTCTACGAGGGTCGGGGCGGTCACGCCAGTTCCGGTTCATCCAGCCAATGGCGCATGACACGGCTGACGGCGCCACCGAGGAAGACCAGCAGATCGCCGCCCTGTTCATCGTGAAAGCGGTCGGGGTCGCGGGCACCGAACAGCAGAACGCCGGGCTGCGAGCCGGGGCCGAAATCGAGGCGGACAAGCGCCTCTGATTCGATCTCACCATCGGTATGCAGGGCGCGGGTCGGGGTTTCCACCGCGCGCAGCGAAACGCCCCATGGCGCGCCGTGGAAGAAGGTATCGACCGAGCCGGGGGCGATGGGGCAGAGCGTCCCGATCTCGCCGGAGCGCTCGACATCCTTGGCCGGGGGCGTCTCGACACACAGGCGCACGGAATCGACCACCAACAATTCGCCGAACTGACTGCCGACGATATGGATGAAATCGTGGAAGGTCGGCGCTTCGAGCATATGCAGGATCGCGTCATTGACCTGATTCATCGACAATAGGTTGGCCTCCGCCGCGTCCAGCATCTCCTCACGTTCGATCTCGACCGCGCGCAGGCGTTCGCGCATCCGGGCCATGACGGCGGTTTGCAGGCTGACGACGTTGCTGCCATAGCGTTCCCCGGCCAATTCGACCAGCCGGGCGGAAACTTCCGCGTCGTCCAGCACGATGGAGGGGTTCTCCAGAATGTAGTTGCGCACCGCATTGCGGCCCAGTTTCGTGCGGCGGGGTGTCAGTTCCAGCGCCTCGCTGCCCGTTCCCTCTGTCGACATGTCTCGATCCCTCTGTTTTTCTTATATTTCGTTGCCGTCCTCTTTATCTCAGAGGATCGACTGACCCGTTTTTTCCCAATCCTTCATAAAGGCTTCCAACCCCTTGTCGGTCAGCGGATGCTTGGCCAGCGTCATCAGCGTGCCGGGGGGGATGGTCGCGACATCGGCACCGGCCAGCGCGCAGGACTTCACGTGGTTCACGGTGCGGATGGAGGCGGCGAGGATCTGCGTATCGAACATATAATTGTCGTAGATGGCGCGGATCTCTTCGATCAGTTCCATCCCGTCGATGCCCATATCGTCCAGCCGCCCGATGAAGGGCGAGATGTAGGTGGCCCCGGCCTTGGCCGCGAGCAATGCCTGATTGGCCGAGAAGCACAGCGTCACGTTGGTCTGGTGGCCCGCATCGACCAGCGAGCGACAGGCGACGAGGCCGTCGAAGGTCAGCGGCAGCTTAATGCAGACATTATCGGCAATCTTGGCGAGTTCCTTGCCCTCTGCGATCATGGCCGCGCTCTCCATCGCGACGACCTCCGCGCTGACGGGACCATCGACCACGTCGCAGATTTCGGCGATGACTTCCTTGAAGTCGCGGCCAGATTTGGCGATCAGCGAGGGGTTGGTGGTGACGCCGTCGACCAGCCCGGAAGGGGCAAGTTTGCGGATTTCGTCGATCTCGGCGGTGTCGATGAAGAATTTCACGGGGCGGCGTCCTGTAAGGGTTCGTTAAGGTTACC
>CALJIU010000365.1 GCA_937974055.1 uncultured Neomegalonema sp.
GGGCAGGCCGACGGAGAGGTTCGCCTTGATGGTCGAATCGAAGGAGACGAGGAGTAGTTTGATCGCCTCCTCGAAACTCATCGCCGGGTCATAGGCGCGCACGATGATGGGGCGACCGTATTTCGTCTCGCCAGTCTGGAAGAACGGCGTGTCCTCACCCGCTTCGATGAAATTGCCTTCGGGATAGATTTTGAACAGGCGCGGTTTGGACCCTTCGATCTGGCCGCCGAGGATCAGGGTTGCGCGGAAGCTGCTGCTCTTGCCGTCGGGGTTCGAGCGCCTGATGATCTTGCGCAGGGTCTTGCCGACGATGGTGGCGACCTGAAACATGGAGGGCGCTTCGAGGATGGAGGGGGCGCGGTCGATGGGAGCTTTCGTGCGCTCGTCGAGGATCGAGACCAGCGCCTGCGTCGTGGCGAGGTTGCCCGCGCTCATCATGGTGATGACCCGTTCGCCCGGCACTTGCCATGTCGTCATCTTCTTGAAGACGGAGATATTATCGACCCCGGCATTCGTGCGGGTATCGGACATCATGACGATACCCCGGTCCAGAGTGAGGCCGACGCAATAGGTCATGGTCTTATTCCCGAAAAAGCCGTGTTGATTACTGCTGAACCTGTATCGCGACGTCGAGCGATTCGCCAGCCGCGCCGTAGCGCAGGCCGGAAATCGGGGCCGCTTCGCTGTAGTCGAGGCCGGATGCTATGCGGACGTATCGGGCGTCGGGCGAGATGCCGTTCGAGATGTCGAACCCGACCCAGCCCAATGCATCGACATGGGCCTCGGCCCAAGCGTGGCCCGCATCCTGCGCAACGCGGTCATTCATCATCAGATAGCCACTGACATAGCGTGCGGGGTAGCCCAAGGCGCGGGCGGCGGTGATGAAGACGTGGGTTTGATCCTGACAGACACCCGCGCCGCGTTCGAGGACGTCTTCGGCGGTGGTCGCGATATCGGTGGTGCCGATGCGGTAATCGACCAGCTCGGCGATGCGGCGGCTGAGGTCATGGAGGAGGGGGAGGCCGGTATCGGCGCGGTTGGAAAATTCAGCGACGAGTGCTTTGCCGTGGCTGCCGCAGGTGGTCAAGAGAGTCTCGCGGCACAGAAGCCAGAGCGGGGACGGGCCGCTATGTGGGCCGAGAATGCCGGTGGTGTCGGACGTCTCGACCTCGCCGGTCACGAGGATTTCGAGGGCGTTGGTGGATGGCGCGATGCTGATGAGCGAGACATCGTTGCCGTAATGGTCGGTATAGGCGGTTTCCGTCTTCGCGCCGCTGATTGCGATATTCCACGACAGGATATTCTGCGCCGCCGTGGATTGCGGCGTCATGCGTAGGCGTTGCAATCCGTAGGTCGGGGGCGTCTCGTAGCCGTAGCGCGTGCTGTGCGAGATTTTCAGGCGCATGGTTGGCCATCCACGATGATGTTGGGGGGTGCCTTACCCATTGAAACGGTAATCCTGTTCAATCTGGCGGGCGAGCGTGGTGTTTTCGCGGATGAAGTTTTGAAGAAACGCATGGAGGCCGCCGTCGAAGACCTTTTCGATGGTCAGGTCTTCCAGGCGTTGGCGGCTGGCGGTGGATAGTTCGTAGCTTGGGGAGTTTTGACCGTATTCCATCGCAAGATGGCCGAGATTGTTGTCGATCTTGCCGTGGCAGAAGGCCAGCGAGCGGGGCAGTTGATGCTCGAAGATCAGGAATTCGGCGATGGTCCGGGCGCGCGGTTCACCGCCATGCATGGCGCGATAGGCGGTGGCGGAGGAAACGGAACGCAGGATCGTTTCCCACTGCACGTTATCGAGCGAGGTGCCGACGAAGGACACCGAGGGCAGAAGCACGTAGTATTTGACGTCGAGGATGCGGGCCGTGCTTTCGGCGCGTTCGACGAAGGTGCCGAGGCGGGCAAAATTGAAGATGTCATTGCGCAGCATGGTGCCGTGCAACGCCCCGCGCACGAGGGCGCTTTGCTGGCGAATGGTTTGGAGCACCTGCGGCAGATCGCGGTCGGCGATGGATTGGCCAAGGGTTTTTTGCAAGGTCATGTAGCATTCGTTCGTCGCCTCCCAAACCTCACGGGTGAGGGCGGTGCGGACGAGGCGGGCATTGGTGCGGGCGCTCTCGATCATCGACATGACGCTGGAGGGGTTGGTCGTGTCGCGCAGCAGGAAGTCGACCACGTTGGCGGAGTTATAGCGGTCATGCCGGGCGTTGAAAGCGGCCTTCTCGCCAGTGGTTGAGACGATGGATTTCCATTCGTCTTCGGCAACGCTGGAGTGGGTGAGGGCGATGCGAAAGCCTGCATCGACAAGGCGCGCGGTATTTTCGCTGCGCTCCAGATAGCGGAACATCCAGTAGAGGCCGCCTGCGGTCTTACCTAGCATGATAGCGGGCTTTCGGTGAATGAGTGCTGTTCCGCGAGGCCCAGCATCTGCGTGCGGGGCAGAGTGAGAAGTGGGTCCATCATCAATCCTCTAACACCCAGGTATCCTTGGTGCCGCCGCCTTGGCTAGAGTTCACGACGAGCGAACCTTCTTTCAATGCTACGCGGGTCAGGCCGCCCGGCGTGACCTTGATGCCGTCCGGCGACACCAGCACGTAGGGGCGCAGGTCGACATGGCGGGGGGCGAGGCCTGCTTCGGCGAGTATCGGGACGGTGGAAAGGGCCAGCGTCGGCTGGGCGATGTAATTGGCGGGGCGGGCGCGTAGCTTTGCCTCGAAGGCGGCAAGCTCGGCCCTGCTGGCGGCGGGACCGACCAACATGCCGTAGCCGCCGGAGCCGTGCACCTCCTTCACCACCAGTTCGGCGAGGTTTTCCAGCACGTAGGCGAGGCTGTCCGGTTCGGCGCAGCGATACGTCTCGACATTCTTCAGCAGGGGGGCCTTGCCGGTGTAGAATTCGACGATATCGGGCATGTAGCTGTAGATCGCCTTATCGTCGGAGATGCCCGTGCCCGGCGCGTTGGCGATGGTGATGCCGCCCGCGCGGTAGACATCCATGATCCCCGGCACGCCAAGCATCGAATCCGGGTTGAAGGTCAGCGGGTCGAGGAATTCATCGTCCACGCGGCGGTAGAGGACGTCGATGGGCTTGTAGCCCTGCGTGGTGCGCATGGCGATGCGCCCGTTATCGACGCGCAGGTCATGCCCCTCGACCAATTCGACCGCCATCTGGTCGGCGAGGAAGGAATGCTCGTAATAGGCGGAATTGTAGATGCCGGGGGTCAGGACCGCGACGACGGGCTTGCCGGTACAGGCGGGCGGGGCGCAGGCGGCGAGGGAGTGGTGCAGGTTGCGCGGGTAGCTCTGAACGCTGCGCACGGGGATGCGGGAGAACAGCTCTGGGAAAAGCTGGAGCATCGTCTCGCGGTTTTCGAGCATGTAGGAGACGCCCGACGGCGTGCGGGCGTTGTCTTCCAGTACGAAGAATTCGTCCGGGCCGGTGCGAACGAGGTCAACACCGACGATATGGGTGTAGATATCGCCGGGGGGTGCCATGCCCATCATCTGGGGGATCAGCGCCTCGTTGTTCTCGATGAGGGCTGCGGGAACCCGGCCTGCGCGGATGATCTCCTGCCGGTGATAGATGTCGTGGAGGAATGCGTTGATGGCGGTGACGCGCTGTTCGATGCCCTTAACCAGCCGATCCCATTCGCGGGCGGCGATGACGCGGGGAACGACGTCGAAGGGGATCAGGCGCTCTGCCGCCGCCTCCTCGCCATACACGTTGAAGGTGATGCCGGTGCGGCGAAAAAACGCCTCGGCCTCGCCCGACATGCGTTGCAGACGCGCGGCATCCTCGCCATCGAACCATGCGCCATAATCTGCATACGGATCGCGGTAGGCTCCGCCTTCATGGTGCATTTCGTCGTAGAAGCGGGAAGGTGTTTCCATACGGGACAGCCTGTCATTGTTTGTGGCGGTGCACAACCGCCCGTTTACGCGCTTGCGTTCGGGGGCCGGGCCGATAGCATCGGGGAATGCTGAACAACCCCTCCGAAGACCTGCTCGCCGCCCTGAAAGCCGTTGTCGGTGACAAGGGGTGGATCGTGCCGACCGATACCTATCTGACCGAGCAGCGCGGGCTGTATCGGGGGCGGGCGGCCATCGTGCTGCGGCCCGGATCGACGGTGGAGGTGGCCGCTTGTGTGCGGCTATGCGCCGAGGCGAAGGTTGCCATCGTGCCTTGGGGCGGGGGGACCGGGCTGGTCGGGGGGCAGGTGATGCCGGAGGGGCCGGTGCCGGTGGTGCTGGCGCTGGACCGGATGCGCAATGTGCGGGCGGTTATCCCGCAGGAATCGGCGATGATCGTAGATGCGGGGGTGACGGTGCAGGCGGCGCAGGAGGCGGCGGCAGCGCATGGCAAGCTGTTCCCGCTCTCCTATGCATCGGAGGGCACCGCCAGCATCGGCGGGGGGCTGTCGGTCAATTCCGGCGGGCTGATTGCGGTGCGCTATGGCGTGGCGCGGGATATGTGCCTGGGGCTGGAGGTGGTGACGCCGCAGGGCGAAATCTGGGATGGTCTGACGACGCTACGTAAGGACAATACCGGCTATGACCTGCGCGACCTCTATATCGGGGCCGAGGGGACGCTGGGCGTGATTTGTGGGGCGGGGTTGAAGATCGTGCCGCAACCGCAAGCGAAATCCACGGCTTTTGCGGTCGTGCGATCGCCCGCCGATGCGGTCGCATTGTTGGATGCGGTGCAGGATGCGAGCGGGGGGGCGGTGGCGACATTCGAGTTGATGGCGCGGTTGTCGCTCGATTTTGTATTCACCGCGCAGCCTACCTATCGCGATCCGATGGAGAGCGTTGGCGAGTGGTACGTGCTGGCGGAATTATGGGGCGGTGACGAGGCTGCGCTCGATGCGGCCTTGCAGGGGTGCTTGGCGAATGGGTTGGAAAACGGGGCGGTTCTCGATGCGGCCTTTGCGGTAAATGAGGGACAGAGAAGTAACTTTCGCGCGATCCGCGAGGCGATGTCGGATGCGCAGAAGGTCAGCGGCGGGGCGAGCATCAAGCACGATATATCGCTGCCCATCGGGCGCATCCCGGAGTTTTTGGAGGTCGCCGGAAAGGCGGTCGTAGCCGCCGTTCCGGGCGCGCGGCCCTGCCCATTCGGGCATCTGGGCGATGGTAATCTGCATTACAATATCTCGCAGCCGGTGGGCGGCGACCCCGATGCTTTCCTCGGTCATTGGGGCGAGGTTAACGCCGTCGTTCACGAAATCGTGAAGCTTATGGGTGGGTCGATCAGTGCGGAGCATGGGATCGGGCGGCTTAAGCGCGGGGAGCTGGCGAATCACGCTGACCCCGTGAAACTGGCATTGCTGCGCAGAATAAAGGATGCGCTTGACCCGGATGGGATCATGAATCCGGGTGCGATACTGGATAATCAACCTTAGGGTTAATGAAATGGATTTCATTCAACCAACTGAGAAGCTTCAATAAATCAATTCAATTGAACGGCGATGCCGGAGGCCGAAAAGGAGAGAGCGCCTCGCTTGCGCGAGACGCCCTCCACTGTGCAACACGAATACTACAGGTACCGCATGTCGGTCCGCCACACCGGACCGAGACGTCACTTATAGCACGAGTTTTTAAGAGAGTCTTTAGACTGCGTGCAAAAGTTTCGTTTCAGAACAGTATCTTTAAGGCTTTGTTAACCATTCTTCCGAGATGAGTTGTATCATTTTCTGATTCTAGAGGGGTGATATGCCTCTGTTTGGCGCGAGCGGCGATAGACCTGAGCCATATTCCGTCGCTCGAAAAATAGTGTGGCCGGATATGGCGCTGGATGATTCGCTTTGGAGCATGTTGAGGGCAGGTTGAATGTGAATTCACACCAAGACGTGTGCGAATGCAGGTGCCCCGTGGTTCACGTCAAACGCAATTCGCTCTAATGGCCGCCGAAACTGCATAAGGCGTGGACGGGTGCGCCAAGGGCGGCGATCCGGTCGCGTCCACCGAGGTCGGGCAGGTCGACGATAAAGGCGCATCCGGCGACCGTCGCGCCGAGGCGCTCGACCAGCTTGATCCCTGCCTCCGCCGTGCCGCCCGTGGCGATGAGGTCGTCGACGATCAGGATACGCTCGCCCTTGACGAAGGCGTCCTCATGGACCTCGACCGTGGCTGTGCCGTATTCGAGAGTGTAATCCTGCTCGACGGTTTTCCACGGCAGTTTGCCCTTCTTGCGGATCGGGACGAAGCCGACCGATAACTGGTGCGCGATGGCACCGCCGAGGATGAAGCCGCGTGCCTCGATCCCGGCTACCCGGTCGATCCGCTCGCCCGCGTAGGGGTGCAGCAGCATGTCGATGGCCATGCGAAATCCGCGTGGATCGTTGAAGAGGGTGGTGACATCCCGGAACTGAATGCCCGGTTCGGGAAAGTCGGGGATCGTGCGGATGTAATCCTCGATCTTCATGGTTCGCTCCGATACAACTAAAACGGGTACCGCCTTGATGGCGATACCCGGTGATGGATCATTCGGAGATGAATGTCGAGAGGGGGCGCGTGGCCCCGTTCGTTAGAAGTCGCGGCGGGCGAGCATACGCTTGAGCATCCGCGTCACGATTCCGGACATGCCGACCTTTGGCTGCGTGTAGCAGGTCTTGGGCATGTAGGAGAGGTGCGGCTGTTCCCAATCAGCACGGCGCTTGACGGGAAGGAGCATGGAGGCGATCTGGACTTGCATGGCTGAACTCTCTTTTCTTGTTTTTGTTTGCGGTCAGGCCGACTCGGATGCCGCCCCGCCGATACGTATATACATGGCCTATACCCGTTAAATACGCAACAAGAGATATCCACAGCAGTCGATTTTTCGGTGTCCTTTGCGATTATCGTCGAAAAATGAGCGATAGAGTCTTGAAAATTAACAAAGGTTACCGCTGAAGAATACGACCCGCGACCGCGTCGAGGCGGGCCACGAGGGCGTCGTCGCGCGCATCGGGGGCGGTGATGATCGCGTATTCGAGGGCATGGTCGCAGCCATGGGCGCAGGCCGTGCGCTCGCCCGCAAATCCGGGGACGACTTCGGATAGCAAAGCACGGGCCTTGGTGCCGTTGCCGGTCATCACTTCGATGATCTTGGTGATATCCACCGCGCCGTGGTCGGGGTGCCAGCTATCGTAATCGGTGACCATCGCTACGGTGGCGTAACAAAGCTCGGCCTCGCGGGCGAGTTTGGCCTCCGGCATATTGGTCATGCCGATCACGGAACATCCCCAATCGCGGTAGAGATGGGATTCGGCCATCGAGGAGAATTGCGGCCCCTCCATCGCCAAATAGGTGCCGCCGCGATGAACGGTGACGCCTGCGGCCTTGCACGCCGTTTCGATCCGGTCGCCAAGGCGGGCGCAGACGGGTTCGGCAACCGAAACATGGGCGACGCAGCCCTTGCCGAAGAAGCTTTTCTCGCGGGCGAAGGTGCGGTCGATGAACTGATCCACGACCACGAAATCACCGGGGGCCATTTCTTCGCGGAAGGAACCGCAGGCGGAAATCGAGATGACATCGGTGACGCCGAGGCGCTTGAGCGCGTCGATATTGGCGCGGTAGTCGATGCCGGTGGGCGTATGAACGTGGCCGCGCCCGTGGCGGGGGAGGAAGGCCATTTCGACGCCGCCGAGGGTGCCGCGCAGGATCTCGTCCGAGGGGCTGCCCCAGGGCGTATCGACGGCGACCCATTGGGGGTTTTCCAGCCCGTCGATCTCGTAAAGCCCGCTGCCCCCGATCACGCCGATCATCGCCTGTGCCATCCGTCTCTCCTGTTCCGTGAATGATGTACGGGGGACAGATCATCCGGTTTGGCAAGGCGATGCAAGCAGTCATGTAGAATGGTGATTTATCGTTCCGAAAGCAGGTAATATATGTTGCGCAGGTCTGCTATGAGCGCAGAGGAGCCGTCCCGCGTCTTATAGCTGCATGTCCATTCTGCGCCGACCTGCGTCACTCCAAAAGCTGCTGTTTAGTCAATGTATGCTAGTCTTCGTCCTTCTCGTCCCACTCGATTTCGTCGTATTGCTCGGTCCTAAGCAAGCGGGTAAATTCTTCTTTGGTTGAGTAATCCTGCTGCAGCTCAAGCGTCTGTAAGTCCACAAGCTCGCCTGGCTCAATCGCTACGACTTGCTTGTCGAACTTAAGGGTCTTGGTGTGCTCGCCCCGTAAATTCTTGGCGGTAAGCGCTACGGTAATTTTTAGCGGCTGATCGCTCGATGTGGGCGCAACAACACCATGAAAATAGTAGGCCTGCCCGCTGCGAAAATCCTCGCAGCTCGCCTCCATCTCGCCACTCCTGCGCGCGCGCAGCGTTGCCTCAAATTCGTGCCGACCGACGCGCGGCGGGATCATGTCACCCAAGTGCCGATGAATGTTGAGTGAACTGAGATAGTCGGGCCTCGGCACGGGTGCGGCAGGTCCACTGGCTGATACCGCCACCACCCGATGATTAATCCAACCGTCACTTGTCTTGACCGACACCACAAGGTGATCGGCCCTTATATCCCCGATATTAGTTACGCGCACCGTGAGAAGCCTTTGATTGAAAAGCAGCTCAAGTTTCTCGCTGAATTTCGCAACGAACGAAGGTACTTTCCGGTTTATGAAAGCGCTATATTTCCCGTCGTAGGAGCTATCTCGGTCGATGTTGAAGCTGGAACTCATGCCATAGAAATCCCGGCTGCCATTCGACTTCTTAGGATTCTGATCCTCGATAAGCGTGGTGACGGCATTCACCTGTTCAGCATTCAATGCCGCAATCCGGTAAATTGTCGGCGGAGTCATGTCGGACACCTCGATCGAGATTTCGAAAGTGGGTTCGTCCCTTTTGTATTCGGCGACCTTCTGTTTGAGCCGCTGAATCTCCTTATCTTTAGGGCTGGGTTCGGGACCGCGCAGCCAATCATCGGATGCTTGATGAACTGGCAAGTCGCGACCACGTGCATAAACTAACGGCTTGATATCATGGCTTACGAGAATGCGGTTTTGCGAGGCCACATTACGAACGTTGAGCGCTTCGGCGACAATCCTGCTGTCACCGTCATCAGGGTCGAGCTCGTCATAGTCATTCCACGGAATGCGCGAGCATGTCGCCATCTGAAGTTCGACGCGTGGGTCTGCCTCACGAAGAACAATTGCCACCCCGTTGATGATAGAGGGGGCAATCAGCCGATTAAATGCTCTTGCATGTTTACCTAAACGCCCGTCGCGCTTCTTGGCGTCAATCTCTTCCATCGCCTTTGGGACGATAAGAACACGGATCAGTCCTGTCTTCGAAATCTCTGTCCAAGGTAGTTCAGGCACTGGCTTGCCTTCGAGCACAATATTCGTGTCGAGGAAGGCGACCAATTCATCGGTGGACTTAGGCGGGATGTTCATCGTCATAATATCGGCTGGCGCGTGGCTTTAAACAAGCTCAGAGTCATCGATATCCATATGAAGATGACTTAAGCGGTGCCGATTCTCTGGATCGCGCGAACACGAGGAGAAGTTTTTGTCTGCTATCGGCGATTTGCGGACACTGCTTTGTGCAATGCAGTATCCGCTTTTCAAGCCGATCTAATTCAGTCGAAATCCGTGATCACGGTGATGCCCGCGCGGCGGTGTTTGTCGAAATTGGCGAGGGCGTCGATGGATTGCTCCAGCGTGATCGTTTCGTGGATCAGACGGTCGGGGGCGAGTTTGCCGTCCTCGATCATGGCCATCATGTCGGGGTAGCGGTGGGCCTGCATCCCGTGGCTGCCGGTGATCTCAAGCTCCCACCCCATGACGCGGTCCATCGGGATGGGGGGCGTGGCGTCGTCGCCGAGCATCCAACCGAGTTGGACATGGCGACCGCGCTTGCGCAGGGAATTGACGGAGTTGGTGCAGGTCTGGGGGATGCCAAGGGCGTCGATGGATAGATGCGCGCCGCCGCCCGTCAGGTCGTGGATGGCGGCGGGGGTGTCG
>CALJIU010000366.1 GCA_937974055.1 uncultured Neomegalonema sp.
GCGCGGTTGCCGCAGGGGGCCGTGATCCTGCCGGGGATCGACCGGCATCTCGACCCGACGACACTGGCCAGCCTGCGCGATGGGCGCGAGCAAGCGGGGGAGCCGGATCATCCGCAGGCGGGTTTGGCGCGGCTGCTGGAACGGCTCGGGGGGCGCGACGGGGCGCTGTCGCGGGATGATATCGACGATTGGGCGGGGGAGCGGGGACCGCGTGCGCGGTTCATCAGTGTGGCCATGCGCCCTGCCCCAATTACCGATAGCTGGCTGGGCGAGCGGGACTGGGTGCGCGACCATGCCGCCGAGGCGATGGGCGGAGTGGCGCTGGTCGAGGCGGAATCGCCCCAGGACGAGGCGATCAGCATTGCGGTGGCAATCCGCGAGACTTTGGCAGAGCCGGAGAAGACCGTGGCGCTGGTGACGACCGACCGGACGCTGGCGCGGCGGGTTTCGGCGGCGCTGCTGCGCTGGGGTATCCGGGCGGATGATTCAGGGGGTGTGCCGCTGGGCCTGACGCCGCCGGGGATTTTTCTGGCGTTGCTGGCGGATGAGGTTTTTTGCGGCGAGCAGGTCTTGTCGGGCGATCCGGTGCGGTTTTTGGCGCTGTTGAAGAACCCGCTATGCAAGCTGGGGTTTGAGGCCGCCGAGCATCTGCGCCATGTGCGGACGGTCGAGAAGCACGCCCTGCGCGCGGATGGGCGCGAGGATCAGCCGACCGGGGCCAATCTGGATGCCATCGCCGCGATCCTGACGAAGCGGGAGGATGTGGCGGCGCTGGATTGGCTGGCGCGGCTGCGCACCGTGCTGGAGCCGTTCCACAGCTTGCGCGGGCGCGATATCGGGTTTGGCGAGGCCATTGCGCTGTTGCGGGAAGCGGCAGAGGCGATGGCGGGGGAGGAGCTGTGGGCGCAGGCCGCCGGTAAGGAGGCGCTGTCCTTTATGAACGATCTGGCCGAGCACGCGGATGCGCTGGGCGATGTGGATTCGGGGGCGGTGCCCATGCTGCTGGGCGGGTTGATGGCGGGGCGGAGCGCCCGCGCGCCCTATGGTCAGCATCCGCGCGTCAGTATCTACGGCACGATGGAGGCGCGGACTCAGCGGGCGGATCGTATGATCCTTGGCGGGTTGAACGAGAATAGCTGGCCGAGCCTGCCCGACCCTGACCCGTGGATGAGCCGGGCGATGCGGCGGGCGTTTGGCCTGCCCGCGTTGGAGCGGCGGCTGGGGCTGTCGGCGCATGATTTTCAACAGGCGTTATCAGCGCGGGATGTGGTACTGACCCGGTCAAGCAAGCAGGACGGCGCGCCGACGGTGCCGTCACGCTGGCTGCAACGGATGGTGACGCTGCTGGGCGAAAAGGATGGCTATGCGCCCGACGTACTGACGCGGATGCGCGAGGATGGGGCGCGGTATCTGCAACGGGCGATGAGTCTGGGCGAGCCGGAGGGCGAGGTACGGCCCTGTAAGCGACCCCGTCCGCGCCCGCCGGTGGCCGTGCGGCCCACGCGCCTGTCGGTGACGGAGGTGGAAACGCTGATCCGCGACCCCTATGCGATCTATGCGCGGCATGTGCTGAAGCTGAATCCCATCGCCTCGCTAGTGCCGGAACCGGATGCGCGCACGCGGGGCGAGATCATGCACTCTATCGTCGAGGATTTCGTGCGCGTGACGCAACATTCATGGCCGGTGGATGATCCGCTGGCCCTGTTCGAGCGGCTGACCGAGGAGAAGCTGGCGGGGATCGAGGATTGGCCGAGTTATCAAGCCTTCTACCGCGCACGGGCCGAGCGGGTCGGGCCTGCCTTTATCGCGGGCGAAACGGCACGGCGGGACGGACTGCAAGCTCCGACCTTGCTGGAGGCGAAGGGCAAACATGTCTTCGATGTACCGGGGATCGGGCCGTTTACCCTGAGCGCGCGGGTAGACCGGATCGACCTGACCGCAGACGCGACCTATGCCGTCTATGACTACAAGGGCGCGAGTGGACCGACCAATGCGCAGGTGCAAAGCGGCTGGGCGCAGCAATTGCCGTTGCAGGGGGCGATGGTCGCAGCGGGTGCCTTTGACGTGACACCGCGAGATGTGAGCGCATTGGTCTATATCAAGCTGAAAGGCGGGAAGGACGCGGTCGAGGAAGTCAACGTGAAGGAGCCGGAACCGCTGGTGGCGCTGGCCTTGGTGCGGTTGAAGGAACTGCTTGCCGCCTATGCGGATGAGGCGCGGCCCTATGTCTCGCAAGCGATGCCCGAAACGGTGATTTGGGAGGGGGATTACGATCATCTCGCGCGCCTTGGCGAATGGGAGGACCGTTGATGAAGGCCGTACCCGCGCAAGACCCGAACGAGGCGCAGGCCTTTGCGTCCGATCCCGCCGCCTCCGCCTGGGTGACGGCGAATGCGGGGTCGGGCAAGACCAAGGTGCTGATCGACCGGGTGGCGCGGCTGCTGCTGGGGTATGCGTCGGACCCGTCGCGCATTCTGTGCCTGACCTTCACGAAGGCGGCGGCGGCGAATATGCAGAACAAGCTGTTCCAGCAACTCGGCGCATGGGCGTTGATGAGCGACGACAAGCTGCGCGCGAAACTGGAAGACTTGGGGGCCGGGCCGGATGAGCGCAAGAACCTGAACGCCGCTCGCAAGCTGTTCGCGCAGGCGTTGGAGACGCCGGGCGGGTTGAAGATTCAGACGATCCATTCCTTCTGCGAAAGCCTGTTGCGGCGGTTTCCGCTGGAGGCCGGATTATCCCCGCATTTCAGTCAGATCGACGATACCGAAGCGGCACAGATGTACGCGGAGGCACTGGACCGGGTGCTGGCGCGGGGGGCGGAGGGGGATGATCCTGCGCTGACGGCGGCAGTGGACCGGGTAGTGATCGAGGCGCAGGAATTTGGCATCCGGGCGCTGGTGCCGGAGATTATCGGCAAGCGGCAAGCCTTCGAGGGCAAGACGGGCGACCTGATCGCGGCGATGCAGACCGCGCTGGGCGTGGAGCCGGGGGACAGCGAGGCGGCGGCGCTGACGCGGTTTTTCACCGAGACACCCGTGGGCGATATCAAGGCGCTGGCGGCGGCTTTTCGAGGGGGCGGGGCAACCGAGCAGAAGGCGGCGACGGCGATGGAACCGCTGTTGCAGTCGGACCTGATGCGCGATTGGCTACAGGCGCTGGAATTGGCGGTGCTGAAGAAGGATGGCGATCCGAGGAAGATCGGGCGCGGTTTTCCGACCAAGGCGGTTGCAGAAGCCTTTCCCGATATTGCCGAACAAATCGAGCGGTTTCAGGGGCGGCTTGCGGCGCTGAACGATGAGTTGACTGCGCTGGCCGCATCCGACCGCTCGGCGCATATGATCGTTTTCGCCAAGGCGGTGCTGGAGGAAACGGACGCGATCAAGCGGGTGACCGATGGGCTGGATTTTGACGATCTGATCCGGCGGGCCGGGGCGCTGCTGAACGACAGCGCGGCGAGTGCGTGGGTGCGGTACAAGCTGGATGGCGGGGTGGACCATATCCTCGTGGATGAAGCGCAGGATACTTCGCCGGAGCAATGGAAGGTGATCTCGGCGATTGCGGAGGAGTTCTTCGCGGGCATCGGTGGGCGCGAGGAGACGCATCGCACATTGTTCGTCGTGGGGGACGAGAAGCAGTCGATCTTTAGCTTTCAGGGCGCGCAGCCGGAGGAATTGGACAAGGTGCGCGACCGCTTTCGCGAATTGGTCGCGGGCGAGGGGCGCGAGAAGCTGCGCGAGCCGCTGCTGCTGCATTCGTTCCGCTCGGCCCCGGCAGTGCTGGAAATGGTCAGTCGGGTCTTTGCCGAACCATCGGCGGCGAAGGGGCTGAATGTCGAGGACACGCTGCCCGAACACCTCGCCTTTCGTGCGAATGCGCCGGGGCGGGTGGAGTTTTGGCCCCCTATCGGTCGGCTGGAGGAAGAGGACGAGCCGAATTGGTGGGAGCCGGTCGATATGGTGGCGCAGGACGCGCCGGAGATACGGCTCGCGCGCGGAATCGTGGACCGGATCGAAGAATGGCTGACGAAAGGGACGATCCTGCCCGCGAAGGGACGGCCCATCCGGGCGGGGGATATCCTGATCCTCGTGCGGCGGCGCAATGCTTTTGCCGATGCGGTGATCCGGCTGATGAAGGCGCGCGGCCTGCCGGTGGCGGGCAAGGACCGCATGATGCTGAACGAGCAATTGGCGGTGCGCGACCTGATGGCGCTGATGCGCTTTGCATTGTTGCCCGATGACGACCTGACGCTGGCGACCGTGCTGCGCTCGCCATTGGTGGGGATGTCGGAGGACGAGCTTTACACGCTGGCGCAGGGGCGGGGCGGACGGCTGTGGATTGCGCTGTATAATCGGCGGGAGGAACCGGCGTTCGGGGCGGCCTTTGCCATGCTGAACGATATGCTGGACCGGGCCGATTACCTGCGCCCTTATGAATTTCTGGAGCGTATCCTGACGCTGCATGGGGGGCGCGGACGGCTGCTGTCGCGCTTGGGTGCGCAGGCGGCGGACCCCATCGACGAATTGCTGGCGCAATCGCTGTCTTACGAGACTCGGGGGATTCCGACGCTGCAAGGCTTTGTCGAGCGGATCGAAGCGTCGGAGGTCGAGATCAAGCGCGAGATGGAGCAGGGGCGCAACGAAATCCGGGTGATGACGGTGCATGGATCGAAGGGGTTGGAGGCGAATGTCGTATTCATGCCCGACATCTGCGCCGTGCCGAGCGACCGGGGCGATACGCGGGTTTATCCGGTGGCGGGCGGGCCGATCTGGGCACCGAGCGCCGATGCCTCGCCCGCCCCCGTTCGGGCGATACGCGAGGCACGCAAGGAGCGGGAGTTGGAGGAATACCGGCGGCTGCTCTATGTCGGGATGACCCGCGCGCGGGATTGGCTGGTGCTGTGCGGCTGGCATGGGGCGAAGCCGGAAAAGGAGCGCGATCTGAAGCCGGAAAGCTGGGCGGCGCTGGTGGAGAATGCCTTCGGTGAGGGGGCGGTCGAGGGGCCGACACCGCTGTTGAATTCAGCACGCGAGCCGGTGGTGGCGCAGGTCTTCGATATCGACGGGACCGATGTGAAGGACGATGCAGCGGCGGGGGCGGACGCGCTGGTTTCGGTGCCGCTGGAGCCTGCGCTGCTACTGCCCCCCGCCGCCGAAGACAGCGCGCCGCCGCCGGTTGCGCCCTCGCAGGTGGGGGCCGGGGTGGCGGAGCCGTTCGTGACGATGCCGCCGCCGAGCGAGAACGAGGATGGGGAGCCGGCAATTTCTTCCGCCGAGCGGGGGACGGCGCTGCACGCGCTGCTGGAAACGCTGGCGGGGGTGGAGCCGGGGGCGCGGGAGGCGCTGGGCTTGTCGCTGGTGGGGGATGCGCCGGAACTGGTCGCGCCCGCGCTGGCGGTGCTGGAAAACCCCGATTTTGCGTGGATGTTCGGGGCGAACTCGATGGCGGAGGTGCCGGTTCAGGGGCCGGTTTCGGCGCTGGACGGGCGGTCGATCCTTGGCATGATCGACCGGCTGGTCTTGACCGATGACACCGTGCATGTGGTTGATTTCAAGAGCGGACGACCGGCGGCGGAGGTTCCCCTGCCCTATCGGCGGCAGCTTGCGCTGTACCGGGCGGCTTTGCGCGATATCTTTCCGCAGCAGGCGGTGGTCGCACATCTGGTCTGGATCGACGGGAACGCCATCGTGACCCTCGACGAAGCGGTGCTGGACGAGGCGTTGGCGGAGATGCTGGCGGATGGATCGTTGGATCCGCCGCAACGGTAATTGCTTGGGCAATTTTTGCGATGCTGAATTTGGGGTGCAGCGCGCGCTTGACATTTGGTGGATTTTCATGTCGTTTGTTCTTGTTTTGTTTTTAACGAGGATACCTGCCGTAGATGAGTTGGACCCGCTGCATCGAGATCAATCGCGAGGATTTGCTGCCCACCGTGGCGCAGATTTTGGCGATGCTTGGGGGTAGCGATGTTCTGCTGCGGCATATGCATCTCGCTATTCTCGCGCTGCTGCGCCCTGCGGAATCGACTCTGCGACGGCTGATCGAGATTGCGGCGATGGATATCGTGGTGAAGCCGCGTGCGAAGCGAGCGCCGCCCTCTGGGAAGATTCCTAAGGGGGTGGGCGGGCGGAAGCCGGTCTTTGTCTTGATGGACCCTCGCAAGGAGGTTGGGCCGCCGAAGCGGAAGACTGCGCCGGGATTCGGGCCGAATGTTCGGGGATTTGATGATCTGGATATCTCGCCGCCTAGTCGTGTTGAGATTACGCCGGATGATCCGGTGAGTGCTGCCGCTTTGCGCCGTCGGGTCGAGGCTTTGGTTGCGGCAATGAACGATATTCCGGGGCAGGCCAGGCGACTTGCACGAAAGCAGGCCGGGATGAAAAGACCGCTTCGGGTCATGCGTCCGGGCAGACCGCCGGGGCATGTGGAGCGCGGGAAGCGGCCTATCGATCTGCTGCTGCGGGAGGTGCATCAACTGGCGTTGATGGCGCTGGCGGGAGAGAAAGCGCCTCCGTAGGGACAGGCTTCAGGACGAGATTTAGGGCCACCGCCGCTCGGCGGGGGGCGATTTGGTGTGTCAGCTAG
>CALJIU010000367.1 GCA_937974055.1 uncultured Neomegalonema sp.
AGCTTTGTGTTCGAGGTGACCGGCTCGCCGGAGAAGATCGACTCCTTCGTCGATCTCATGCGCCCCTTGGGCCTTGTCGATGTCAGCCGCACGGGCGTTGCCGCCATCAGCCGGGGTCCGGGCGAGATGTGATACGAAGCCCGTTTGATCGGTTCGAGTTGTCTCTTCTCCCGCTTGCGGGGGGGGTGTTCCGAACTGATTAGACGGACTCCATATGATACCAGTGGCGGCGATCAATGACCGCTCTGTTCCGGGCGCAGACCCGGAACCCCGATAGGCGGAGCGCGGTTCTGCTAGGCTCCGGGTCTTCGCCCGGAGCAGAGTGGAAAAGTGAAAACGGTCAGCGATTGCCGCCCTTGGTATTATTCACGCATTTGTCTTGCCGAGTTCCGGCTTGAGATCATTTGCAATGGGACCGGAAGTTGCGGGTGACGAGGTCTCGATATCCTGTAAGGTCAAAGACGATAGTCGTGGCTCCTCCAGACCTGTTGGAAGCCCGAACAGCCATTTGGCGAGACCCCATCATAATTCGGTTCAAATCTTTTGCGGACCAGTTGAAGTTTATTTTGCGTCCGACCAATGCACCCATCAAGCCTTCACTGAGTCCGAGAAAGGCACGGGTCCCCTTGTTTGGTGGGTAGGTTTGCGTGAAATCATCGGAAGGTATCCATCCGAGGTCGAATGCTTTTGCATTGTCGATACGCATCGTTACGCGAACGGCATCGATTTCTCCGTCCGGGTACAGTTCACTCAAGACGTTCCCCCAGTATAGAGTGATACCCATATCGGAGCCATAACATCCCATCCGAATATAAGGCTGGTCTTTAGTCCCTTCATGACGGTTAGGCACTCCGAAGATGAACTGCTTGAGAGCATCCGTCATTATATCTTTTTCGGTTTTGAAGCGCCAAATTCCGCTGTCACGGGTACTGCTGGTGCTATTGGCACTGGACGATGACTTCGCCGGTTTGAATGAATCGCCTACTTCCCTGATCGATACTGGTGCATCGATCTTCAACGAAATATCCGATGCGATAGGGATATCGTCTAGCATGGTGATCTTGCCATTTGGCTCGACGGCCATGTCGGCACCGAACATGGCGTTTGAATAAAAAATGACAGCATCACATTTAAAGATATAGGGGTCGTTAGATTTTTCAGGAACGCATTTTAGCGGCTGAGGAATATCCGAAAGGCTGGAGTATTTTGGTAGTATATTGCCCTTTGCCGTTTTGAGGTTAGGGACGAAGATGTCGTCAGGGCTTTCGGCAACCAAGAATGGGCCTTCTGCTCCACGCACGAAAAAGCCGAAAAACCAAACGTAAGGTTCGATTGTTTTGCCAGTTAGGACAGGCGGATGTTTTTCGTTGTAGCTGTGAATTGGGGGAGATGTCCCGTCAAGTTGTACGAATTTTCCGTCTGGGTAGCGCAGAAAATACAAAAACAGGTTCTTAGGCTCCCAAGCGCCTGCGAAGCGGTATATCCGGCCCGCAGGACTCCACGGCATAGGCTGCTGGTCGGATTCAAGTACCGCTGTATCGATGTTGTATTTCTTGAAAAAGGGAATCTCAGCAACTGCTTTTTTGAGTTCGCTGCGAGAGAGAGGAGTCCATTCTCGCTGAAAGAAGTCGTTATCGTTTGCTCGAGTTTCCGATAATCCTGTAATGGTGAAAAAGATTGCAAAAACGAACCAAATCATTTGTCTCACGGACTGCACCCCCCTGTAGTTGTAAAAAATTCTAGAAATTAATTACAACAATGCAATGGTCACAAAGGAGATATGTAGTAAAATTTATGAGGCTTTGGCGTCGCCTGTACGCCACCGATCCGCCGCGCTCGTGTCCGTTTCCCGCGCATCGACCCAGCGGGCCGTGCCGTCTTCGGCGGTTTCTTTCTTCCAGAAGGGGGCGCGGGTTTTGAGGTAATCCATCAGGAATTCCGCCGCCTCGAAAGCCGCGCCCCTGTGGCGGCTGGCGACGGCGACGAGGACGATGCGGGCACCGGGGGCGAGTGTGCCGACGCGGTGGATGATCGTCGCGCCCTGTAACGGCCAGCGCCCCATCGCCTCGGCCTTGATGGCCTCCAGCGCCTTTTCGGTCATGCCGGGGTAGTGCTCTAGCGTCATGGCTGTGATGCCCGATCCGCGCACCAGCCCCGTAAAGCTGACCACCGCCCCCACATCCGGGTCGAGCGACCCCAGCGCGTCGAGTTCGGCGGCGACGTCGAAATCCGCCTCTTGCACCCGCACGCCCATATCAGCCGCCCGTCACCGGCGGGAACAACGCGACCTCGCGCACCCCGGCCAGCGGCGCGTCGAAATCCGCCTGCTCCTGATCCACCGCGACCTTGATCGCCGAGATATCCTCGAAAGCGGCGGCATAGCGCGCCTCGCGCCCTCGCAGCCAATCGATCAAGTCACCCACGGTCTCTACCGTTTCGGGGGGTGTCACATCCTCCGACCCGACCCCGATCCGCTCGCGCAGCCATGCGAAATACAGCACTTTCATCGACTGTCCTCCAGCACCGCTTCCATGCTTTGGGCGAAATACTGCCAGCCCGTGATCGCCGTCATCACCGCGCCCAACCACAATAGGCCAAGGCCCAGCAGATCGACCATGCCCAGCGCCGTGCGCCCGCAAATGATGCAGGTCGTCTGATACCCTGCAAAATTCAGGTAGAGCGCCAGAAGCAGCACCGAAATCCCGGTCATCTGCACCGTCGTCTTCCATTTCGCCAGCAGCGATGACGGCACGACGACCCGCTTATCCGCCAGCATCTCGCGCAGGGCCGACACTGCGAACTCCCGCACGAGAATCACCGCCGAGGGGATCAGTACGATCCAGCTTGCCCCGTACAACCCGCAGATCGCCAGCAACGCCACCGCCACCATCGCCTTATCGGCAATCGGATCGAGCAATCGCCCGATTGCGGTCGTCTGCTCCCACCGCCGCGCCAGCCAGCCGTCGAGAAAGTCGGTCAGCGCGGCCACTGTGAACAGCACGAGCGCAACCGCATCCGAATAGGGATGCGGCAGCATCACGTAGACGAACGGAAAGAGCAGCGCCGCAAAGAGGCGTCCGAATGTCAGATAGTTTGGCACGGTCCAGATCATGTGCCCTTGATAGCGGGACTTGAGGCGCTTAGGAAGCGCGGATGAGTAGATTAGACAGTGCAATCCGCCGACTCTCCGCCCAGCGCTCCTGTTTGGAGACCGCGCTCGCCGCTGCGCCCGCCGGGGCGCTGCTCGAAATCGGCCTTGGCAATGGCCGGACCTACGATCACCTGCGTGAGATCGCCACGGATCGGGAAATCTGGGTTATCGACCGCCAGATGAATGCCCACCCGGATTCGGCCCCGCCCGCCGCCTTCTATCTGGAGGGTGAGGCGGAGGTGATGCTCGATGGTTTGTTCGGGCGGGTGGGGCGCAGCATTGCGCTGGCCCATTACGACCTCGGCATCGGGGTGCCGGAGCATGATGTGCCGCTGCGCGCGGCGCTGTCAGAGCGAATTGCGCGGTTGCTGGTGCCGGGTGGCTTGCTGGTCGCGAATGGCGCGTTTGAGGGGATGGCGCAGCAGCCATTGCCGGAGGGTGTGGCCGAGGGGCGGTATTTCATCCATCGGGCTGCATAGGTTCAGACCGACTCGATACCGCCACTCGCCGCCGACCGCCCGATTGCCTCGATCACCGCCAGCGAGCGCAGCCCCTCGCGGCCCGATACGAGCGGTGGCTCCTTCCCCGCGATCACCCGCGCGAAATGCGCGATTTGGTTGTCGAGCGGGTCCGAGCGCCGCAAGCCCGGACGGGCGGCGCGGATCGGCTCCCACCAGCCGCGTGGCTCGTCCTGCGCCCAGCCCGTACCGCCGGGCAGCGACAGTGAGCCGTGGGTGCCGCCGATCAGATAGCAGCTTTGGTCCGTCACCGGATAGGCAGGGTTTTCGGCGGCGGTCAGTTCCCAACTCCACGGCGCGACCACGGTGTCGGAGACGCTGACGGTGCCGAGCGCGCCGCCCTCGAAATGCAGGATCGCGGCGGCGGTGTCCTCGACCGTGTGGCCGCGCGTGACGTTGCGGGTGCTGGCCTGTACCGCCGTCACTTCGCCCACCAGA